>CALGZD010000433.1 GCA_937934635.1 uncultured Deinococcales bacterium | reverse complement strand
TCTAAAAGCATCGGCACGCTGTGGGCTGCGATAGCAATAATTGTAATCCTATCTAGGGAAAAGGCTATGCTAATCCACCAAAAGCTTGATGTTTTGAGGGCTTGTTGCAGACTAAAACTATTTTCCACCTGCACATTTTCTTGAAGGTCTCCATCGGGCTCGAGCCCCATGCTGTGCGGATGCTTACGAAGCACGAAGGCATGTAAAGGAATAGCAGTACATCCAAGAATCAAAGCAAGAATCCGCAGTGCATCTCGCCAATGCATAGTCTCAACCAAAAATGTAGATAAGGGTATAAAGATTGTACTTGCCAAGCCTGCTACAAGTGTCACGATAAGCATTGCAGTTCGACGATTACGACGAAACCATACGGCAACAACCGTAAAGGCAATTTCGTAAAAGGTCGCAGCCATGACCAAGCCAATGCCTGCTTGGATCAGATACAATGCTACTAGTGAGCTGTTAAATGACCAAGCGAGCAAAAACACAACACCTAACATGGAGCCAAAAGTCATCAACAACCTAGCGCCATGTTTATCTACCCATTTCCCTAAAGGGATAGCTACTAAACCAGAAACCAGCAACGCTAGCGAAAATGCACCTGTACTCTGTGCCCGACTCCAACCCAGCTCAGCTTCCATCGGTTTAATGAACACACTAAAAGCATAAAATAAAACGCCATAACCCACAGTTTGCGTTATGGCAAGTGCCCATGTGATGTTCCAACCGTAATAATGTTGTCGCGAAGTAAAGTTTTGCTGCATTTACAATCCTATATATTTCTTAAGCATATCCTAACCTACAAGTTCAGTCATATAGCAATTTAATAGTTAAGTGCTACATATTGCATTGGTTATATTGGTTATAGTTGCAGACTAATTAAGAGAAGAATCGCTTTCTCACAACATGAAAACATGATTCAAAATGTAGTATCTATCTCCTAGAGTACTATACGAAACAGATTTATATGAAAATCTCCGTTGGGAAGCACACAAAAAAACTTCAGCGTCTTAATCGACTACATTGTAGCCTTAAAAATTGCTTCTAGGAATATACCCTTAGAAGGGTATATACTTACGGATATTCTGGTCACTAAACCAAATTTATTCATTCTTTCTGGAGGACGTCCATGAGCGATTCTAATCCACTCAATAAAAATAGTCGTATCGTTACCGAAGGTAATAACCGTGCACCAAACCGTGCCATGCTTCGTGCTGTGGGGTTTACAGATGAAGATTTCGGTAAACCAATTATTGGTGTTGCGAACGGTCACAGCACCATTACTCCTTGTAACTCAGGTCTAGGCAATTTATCTGACCGTGCCAATGATGCTATTAAAGCAGCAGGTGGTATGCCACAGATGTTCGGTACAATCACTATTTCAGATGGTATCAGCATGGGTACTGAAGGCATGAAATGCTCACTCATTAGCCGTGAAGTCATCGCAGATTCAATCGAAACAGTCTGTCGTGGTCAATCCATGGACGGTATCATCGCAGTTGGTGGTTGTGACAAAAACATGCCAGGTGCAATGATTGCCCTCGCAAGGTTAGACCTGCCAAGCATCTTTGTCTACGGTGGTACAATTAAACCAGGTCAGCATGATGGCAAAGACTTAACCATTGTCAGTATTTTCGAAGCTGTCGGTGAATACAATGCTGGACGTATTCCACTAGAGACCTTCGAAGCAATTGAAAAAGCATCTTGCCCAGGTGCAGGCTCTTGCGGTGGTATGTATACCGCCAACACCATGTCAAGCGCAATCGAAGCTATGGGCATGAGTCTTCCTTATTCCTCAACCATGTCTGCTATAGATTCAGAAAAAGCAGATAGTGCTGCTGCAAGCGGTGAAGCACTTGTTGAACTAATTAAAAAAGGCATCACCTCACACCAAATCATGACCCGTAAGGCTTTTGAAAATGCTATTGCGGTGATCATGGCTATGGGTGGTTCAACAAACGCAGTTCTACATATGCTAGCAATCGCTCATGCTTGCAATGTTGAACTTAGCATTGATGACTTCGAAGACATCCGCAAAAAAATTCCACACTTTACTGACCTCAAACCAAGTGGAAAATATGTTGCAACTGATTTACACGAAGTCGGTGGCACACCACAAGTTATGAAAATGCTCCTCAACGAAGGTCTTTTACATGGCGACTGCATGACTGTAACAGGAAAAACCATTGCAGAAAACCTCGCTGAAATCCCTGATTTCCCGACCATGGAGCAAGACGTTATTCTTCCTTTTGACCAGCCTAAATATCCAGAAGGTCACTTAGCGATTTTGAAAGGCAACTTAGCACCAGATGGTTGTGTTGCAAAAACAAGTGGTCTTAAACGCACTAGCATCACAGGTCCTGCCAGAGTATTCGAATCTGAAGAAGCATCTATGGAAGCAATCATGGAAGATGACATCAAAGAAGGCGATGTGATTATCATCCGCTACGAAGGTCCAAAAGGTGGTCCAGGTATGCGTGAGTTTTTGTCGCCGACCAGTGCCATTATAGGTAAAGGTTTAGGCGATAAAGTTGGGCTTATAACTGACGGACGTTTTTCAGGTGGTACCTACGGTTTAGTCGTTGGTCACGTTGCACCTGAAGCTTATGTTGGTGGACCAATTGCACTCGTTAATGAAGGTGACAGCATCACCATCGATGCTGAAAAGAACTTGATTCAAGTGAATATCAGCGATGAAGAATTAGAAGAGCGTCGTAAAAGCTGGAAAGCACCTGCACCACGTTACACAAGTGGAGTTATGTCTAAGTACGCCAAGTTGGTATCTAGTGCATCAACAGGTGCAGTGACTGACTAATGCCTTCGCTGCGCTCAGGCTTGCAGTTTTGGCAAAGAACGCCAAAACTGCTTGACTAAATAGCTTAATTCCCTTAATTCCCTTAATTCCGTAGGGTGGGCTATGCCCACCAATTGAATTTTCATAAAATATCGTTTTGTTTACATATAGCAGTTCCACGATTCACTGCAACAGCAGTGAATCGGCGAGCGGAGTGCGAGTAAGAATTAACTCACTTAGTGTGTACAGTTGTTACGTGGAAACGCTAATATTAAGAAAAATTGATTTTATACTTTACAAAAAGCGATGGGCATAGCCCATCCTACGGTTTTTTGACCTAAGAGATTATTTACTTTGCTTGGGATTACAAGCAAAAAGCAAATCCCCCCTAACCCCCTTTTTCAAAGGGAGGGCAATTATTTAAAATAGTTTAGAAAGTAGTTTATGTCTGGAAAAGTTGGTTTTGTTTCACTAGGTTGTCCAAAAGCACTGGTTGACAGTGAGCGCATCCTTACGCAATTGCGTGCCGAAGGCTATAACATCGTGCCGAGTTACGATGAGGCTGATGTTGTTGTTGTTAATACCTGTGGCTTTATAACACCTGCTGTTGAAGAATCTTTGGATGCTATCGGCGAAGCTTTAGAATCAACAGGCAAAGTTGTAGTGACTGGCTGTCTTGGTGAACGTCCAGATGAAATTTTAGAACGACATCCAAAGGTTTTAGCCATTACTGGACACGAAGATGTTGATGGGGTGATGGACGCAGTCCACAAAGAATTGCCACCTGACCTTGACCCACACACACAGTTGATTCCTGTACCACCACAGGGCATAAAACTCACTCCGAAACATTATTCCTATTTAAAGATTGCTGAAGGCTGTAACCACAAGTGCAGTTTTTGCATCATTCCACAAATGCGTGGATTACAAGTTTCTAGAGATGCCAGTGATATCTTGTACGAAGCTTATCGTCTTGTGGCATCTGGCACAAAAGAGCTATTAGTAATTGCTCAAGATAGCAGTGCTTACGGTGTTGACATTCGCCACAGAGAAACAGACTTTCAAGATAAGCAAATCGAGGCACATCTTGTACCACTCGTCACAGGACTTGCTGAAATGGGTGCTTGGGTAAGATTGCACTATGTCTATCCTTATCCACATGTTCGCAAGCTTATACCACTGATGGCAGAAGGTAAACTTCTCCCCTACTTAGATGTGCCTTTACAACACGCTAGTCCAAAAATTCTACGTGCCATGCGTAGACCTGGCACTGCTGAAAAGCAACTTGAAACCATCAAAGCGTGGCGTGAGATTTGCCCAGAGCTAACCTTGCGCTCAACCTTTATTGTCGGTTTCCCAGGTGAAACAGAAGATGACTTTCAGCAACTATTAGACTTCCTTACAGAAGCACAGATTGACCGCTTGGGTGCATTTACCTATAGCGAAGTTGATGGTGCTGTTGCCAATGATTTACCTGATAAGGTAGCTGAAGAAGTCAAACAAGAACGCTATAATCGTCTAATGGAGCATCAACAGTCAATTAGTGAACAGCGTCTTGCTACAAAAGTTGGTACTGACATAGAAGTCATTATCGATGACTATGGTGACTTTCCCGGTGACTTGATTGGTCGGAGTAAAGGGGATGCACCTGGCATTGACGGTACTGTTTTTGTAACTAGCGACGGCACAACTAAAATTGGTGACATTGTCAAAGTCAAAATCACTAAGAATGATGCTTATGACCTTTATGGTGAACAAGTTGGCACAGTTATTTGGAAGCCTAATGTTTTAAGTTTCACCTAAATCCTTTGCTTAAACTTTGTTTTTAAAACACCATCTATCTGCTCTACATTCTTCAATAAAACATAGAAACACCAGTTGTTTTAATGTTTTAATCAATTAGCTCTCATATCATTTTAAGTGTTATAGTTGTTTAGTTGTTATTTGATAGCGTTTCCACGTAACAACTGTACACACTAAGTGAGTTAGTTCTTACTCGTTACGAAGCTCGCCAATTAACTGCTGTTGCAGTTAATCGTGGAATTGCTATAACTAACACTTTATAAGGGAGAAATAGAGATGTTTAGTAGGTGTTATTTTGTTATTTTTATTGCTGTTTTAGCTACCTTATTTTCATTTAGCCATTCACAAGAGTCAGATCATCAACCTTTGATAGAAGCCAATGAAACTGTACTTATCAGTTTTGTTGTAGAAAATTCAGAAAAGATTTTTACTATTGCTACTGCAGAAGATGATAACTATATTGTTTACAGATTTGGCAAGCCAGACAATATCGAAATTGAATATCCAGCAAAAACAGAAGATTCTTGGGATGAGTTTACTTTTAACCATCATTCCAGAGCTGTCGGAGATGCTCACGCACTACTTGACATTCAATTCTTAGACTTTACAATAGGTGATTTAAGATATATCGTTCATGATTCTTTTTCTGAAGAATTTATTAAAAGCTTCATCGGTGCAACAGTAATCAATGAAAGTGCTGGAACACAAACCAATCTCGAAGCAGCTTCACAAGAAAAACTTGGCAATCTTAGCCAGCTTCGTCTAAAATCTAAAAAAATCAAATCACAATCGGCATTTTTGACAAAAGTGCCTTCAGTAGCTGGTAAAACAAGTGAACTAACACGATTTCTTCAAAGTTCGGTTGCTTTGGTGGCACTAGAACAAGACTTAAATACTGCCAATACAGATATCGCAAACTATATAGCCGTGGCGGGACAAACGTTAAATCGAGTTGAAAGTGCCTTTGACCAATTAAGATTTGACACTATCAATCCTCAAACGAATATAGCTTACTGGACACTAGAAAATGAGGCAGCGCTAGAAAATGTCCGCTCACAAGTGCAAAGAATCTTGAGTAATGAACAGGCAGTGCAACAACTTGTTACTCAGTTTGAGAATGCAAATGCTTTAGAATCAAAGGACCAATATCTTAAAGATATATCCGCTTATTCTGAAAGCATGAAGGTGCTTAGCGAAGAGCTCGAGCTGCTCGAAACCACCGCCATAACCAGCTTTGACGAAAGTAGAAACGTTTATATTCGTAACTTTCAAAACAACTCAAACGATGATGATACTAATGCTCAAGATAGTACCTAATTTACAAGCATTATGAGTTTATAATTGAGCCTCTATGAGTTTTTGAGGCTCATTTTTTTTGCACTCTGGACACTTTGCCTAGTATTATAGGGGTAACAAACCTGTAATAAGCATCAGTAAGAAATCCGAAATGCAAAACATTTATTTTAAGGACAGCATGATAGCGATTTACCAAAAACGCCTATTTACTATTTTGCTTAGCTTACTCTCTATTTTAGTTGTTCAAGCTTATGCACAATCCGCGCTAAGTAGCACCGCTCATGAGCCTTTAGTGCTTAGTAGTGAAGAGGTCGTCATTAGCTTTGTGCTTAAGCCTTCGGGCGATACACTGACAATCGCTAAAGCTGAAGACGACAGCTATATGGTGTACCGTGTAGGTAAACCAGACGATATACAACTTGAATATCCAGAAGATAAAAACAACACCTGGAACAAATTTAACTATTCACATCACAGTCGAAAGATTGGAAATGAAAGTCTAGCACTACAGCTCAACTACTTAGACTTCAACATTGAAGATGTGCGTTACCGTGTTTATGATTCATTTTCAAACAGTGTTGCTACCCAATTTGTCGGCGTAACCATCATGCAAAAATCTAGCAAAAGCCAAAGCTTTGAAACGACAGATATCGAGGCTGTTCTCAATTCCAAAATTGGTAGTTTAAGTAGACTTCAAACAAATCAGAATATTAATGGGCGAAGTGTTTCTGCTGAACAAGCTAATCAAAACAGCGATACTTTGGAAACATCTACAGAAGTGACTAATGAGGAATCTTCATCGCAAGAAACAATCAAAAACTCAAGCGTCGCGACAGTCGCAACTACCACCATAACTACTGAAGCGGCTACTACAATAGCTACCGAAACAATATCTGATAAGCCAGATGTTGAGACAAGCGCAGATTTAGCTGATGAACCAGAGGTTGAGACATCTATTGAAACAAGTCTTGATACGGCACTAGTAACTAGTCTCAATGAAACTACAAGTACATTAGTAAACCGCTCTCGGAATATCCTTGAAGGAATAGAACAAGCCTTCAGTGATTTGCAAGCTAACACCTTTGATAATACTACTGGTGTCAGCTATTGGACGCTAGAAAACGAAAATGCTCTTGCGAATGTGCAAAGCACTGCACGGGAAATACAAGATCAAAGCAGTCTTTTTCAAGAAACACTTTCACAACTATATGCTGCCACGGCAGTCGAGCAACAAAAGCAATATCTAGATGAACTCTCAAACATAAATGAAAATATAGAAACGCTGCAAACCACTTTAGAAGAATTGGAAACAGCAGCCTTAGATAGTTTTTCAGCTAGTCAAGAGCGCTTCGTAAATCGTGTCACTCAAGCAGAAAGCCCTGTGGTACTAGATCCACAGTTTGCAAGCCTAGAACAAGAGATGGCAGATCTTGTCACTACCTCTCAACGAACCCTACAAAGCGTCCAGCAAGCCTTTAACCAACTTATTCAAGATACCTTTAACAGTAGTACAGGCGTTAGCTATTGGACAATTGAAGATGAAAATTTACTTGCCAATGTTCGAAGCGATGTTAGAGATGCAGAACAAAGCTACCGTGCTGCAAGACAAAGCATTGCACAAGCCCAAAGAGCAGCAACATCTGATGCACAGCAACAATTACTTGCTGAGGTATCCAACCACTACAATACGATTCGAGATATCAGCCTTAATCTACCGATACTTGAAGGTTTAGCGAAACAAAGTTTTGAGGCTAGTCGAACAAAGTACATCAGCCGAAATAGTGGGCAGTCTGAACAAAGTGTCCAAGCTTCGAGCACTTCACAGACTACTTCTGCGAATAACAATGCTAGCGAAGTATCTTTTAAGCTCCTTTTAGGGTTGTGCTTTGTTGAAGCCTATAACTCAGAAGATTGCGAAAGGAGAAAAGAGCTCTTTTATTCTCTTGTTGCTTA
>CALGZD010000432.1 GCA_937934635.1 uncultured Deinococcales bacterium | reverse complement strand
TGCTAAATCGCTAAAGGTGGCCGTGCCTTTGTCAGCAGCTACGACAAGGTAAGGGTCGGCTTGGTCATAGATAATCAAGCCTTCAGGCTGTACGACTTCTCCTGCGACAATATTATCTGTGATGTCCAACATGCCTTGGATGAATCTGCGGTACTGCACACGCACATTAGCCTGTTGTTCTTCACGCTCTGCGAAATTCTTTTTGAGGATAAAGCCACCCTTTGAACCAACAGGTACGATAACGGCATTTTTGGTCATTTGCGTTTTCATGAGCCCAAGCACTTCGGTGCGGAAATCATCTGGTCTATCTGACCAACGCAAACCACCACGGGCGACAGGTCCACCACGCAAGTGAATCGCTGCCATTTCTGGATGCCAAACTGAAATTTCTCGGTAGGGTTTTGGTTCTGGAATACCTTCTAGCTCGCCTGAAGCAAGCTTCAAACTGATTGTTTCTTTATGGCTGTTCGCTTCTGTACTGCTATAGAAGTTTGTACGCAAGGTGTTTTCAACAAGTGCAAACATGCCACGGAGCAGTTTATCGGCAGTTAAAGAGGGTACGTGTTGTAAGCCTTCAATGAGTGCGTCTTTGTCTACCTGTAGGGCTTTTTCTCTGGCACTTTTTGTTAGGTCAAGACTATTATCAAATCGATTTTTGAAGGCACCGACAAGGCAACTGCTTAGTTCAGGATAGGAGATAAGTGTATCGGTAATAAAAAAAGGACTGACTTCTGGATAAAGCTGGGCGTAGTGCATACGGTAGCTTTGTAGGAGCGCAATCTGGCGCATGGTTAGACCACCGTAAAGGACTAGGCGGTTTAGGGGGTCATTGCCGTGTTCTTTGTTGAGTAAACCCTCTATGGCTTGAGTTAGGCGGGTATTTGGTGAATCTCCTGAAGAGGGTGAGGGGGTGAGCTCGAGCCCACTACCATCAAGCGTCTGAACCCTAAATATATCCAGCCCTCGCAATGGTTCATCACCATCTTGCTTGAGAAAGTGAGATATCTGCTCTAGAACTCGCAAACCCATATTTTCTAAATAGGGCAATACCTCACTAAGCACAAGACTACGTTCCTGATGGTAAATCTTCAGGTGTGTTGCCCCACCACCATAGCGGTCATCTAAGGGATTTAAGCACTCAACATGAAACTGATTATCAGCAAGCTGTTCAAAAGCCTCAATATCACTGAGGACAATATCAATTGGCGTCATTGCCTTATAGCTATCATCAAATCGGTCAATGTAGCGCTTCACCAATGGTTTAGCGACATCACCCCTGCGGCTGACTAGCTTTTGCTCAACCAATTCACGCCAGCTACGGCTTAAGGCATTCAGGTCATTTTCTAAACGAACAGCATCAATGCTACTCAATGGTGTTTCTGTTTCTAAAAAGAAGTGTAGTCTGACCTGAGATTCATCTTCACCAAGTGCCAGTTGGTAATCTACACGCTCTACAGTAAACGTTTTACTTAAATGCTCCTGAAGTGCCTTACGCACCTGAGCACTAAAGCGTTCATTTGGCAAAAGAATCATGGCACTGATAATCTTCGAATGAGGGTGTGTACGCAAACGCAACCTCAAGCGCAGCTCATCGCTATTGTCCATGATATTGCGAATATCGCTGTGTAACTCATGCACACTAGCAGCGAACAAACTTTCTTTAGGAAAGCTGTTGAAGTGACTGATGACTTCTTTGTAATCATGCGAACTTGGTTTAGCAGCATCAAGTTCTAAAACAGATGCTAGTTTCTTGTTAAGGAGTGGTATTTGCTCTGCTGTGGTTGCAAGTGCTTTGGAAGTAAATAGCCCCACAAAATATTCTGTTTCGTTGTTTTGTAACAGTGCAATTTTATCAAGACGAGCAGGACGGTGTAAGTTTGAATCTTCAATACTTTTATTGATAATCAAGGCTGCATCGGCGGAGGCATCAGCATAGCTTTGAGTATCAAAGTTGATGTCTTTGCAAATACCTAGAACTTTATCTTTCGCTTTATAGCCTAAAAAGATAAAGTTATCAGCATCTAACCAACTCAAGAATTTACTAGCATCTTCAGCAGCTTGTGTTCCTTTTTCACGCATTTTTTGCGCTGCCTCGATGACGTGTTTACGCATGTGATGGTAATCATCTGTTGCATGAACCAACTGTTCAAAAACAGCTCTAAGCCTTTCTTGTAGACCTGCTAGACGACTATCTTCAACTTTTTCTAGCAAGAAAATCTGATAGGCCTCTTGTGAGAATGAAGTATCTACTGCTGAGGCTTCAGCCTGAGATTCAGCATCACCACTTTTACTAAAGCCTAAAAGACGCCCATTGGCATCTCGCTCGACAGAAATAATTGGATGTAGTAGATGCTTTAGTAGTACAGAGTCTCGTTTAAGATTTAACTTTAAACTGTCTATAATAAAAGGTCTATCTTTGGTCAGGCACTGCATGATGGTATAGGGGCTTTCCCAACCATCAGCTTGTAAGTTTGGGTTAAAGAGCTTTAAGGTGTAGTCTTGACCAGAAAAGTGCTCGAGCATAGCTATACTATTCAGCAGCAGTGCTTGTCGGCTATCAACATCATGCTCCTCTAGAAAATCAGCCGACGCTTTGCTAAAAAGTTGGTCGTAAATGTACTGCTTATCTTCATAGGATAATTTGTTGTGTATCGACATTCGATTACCTTTCACAGTTTTTAAAATTAAAAATGAACGGACTCTGCACCAAGCTGACGGGCTATCGACAAGAAAATTTTGTCTAGCAAATTATACGTCTATTCAATTAGTTTCGAGGCAAGCCTCAGCTAAAGATTTTATTGATGCCGAGTCCAACACTATCGTTAATTAACTAAACAGTTAGAAGCGTCAGGTGCTCAAGCACATATCGCTTCAAGCACATTTCGCTTCATAATTAGATTTTTAAATCAGAACAGCTTATGAATTAAGCGGAATTGGTATGAGTAGCATATTTCTAAGCCCTGTTCATTAATAACCTACCGATTTACAGCTTTGTATGGCGTCAAGCAGCTAACCCACATCTTTATTCCTAAAAATGTAAATTCCTAAAAATGTAAAGAAAAGCACTTCGCCATTTTGGTAAACCTCACAAGCTTAGTCATAAAAACTAACTAAACTACCTATAGGGTTGAGTCAAGTTTCAGTCTTAAACTAGTGTTATCAACTATGTACACAGTTTATGTCTGCTAGCTGACAAAGCTCTGATTCTATAGGTAACTTTTTAGAGTTAAAAAATAAAATTTGGGGCAGGTCACGCAAATGCACAAAATAAGCTTTTTATACGAAGTTTCCCAAATAGTAATTTCTGGAGGTAATGATATGCGACAAACATTGTTTAAACGTTTTTTTCTAAGTCTCGTTGCAGTTCTGATTTTTTCAGCATCTAGCGCAGGCTTTGCACAGTTTGCCCAAACTCAAGCGATACAGGTTCAAGCTAACCAGATAAGTATGGTCGAAAGACTTAGCGATTTTGTTAAGAATGACAACATCGAGTTTATGATTAATAACGAGAAGATAGGCGAGCAAATTCCTATCTATGCTGATAATCAGGATGTTGGCTTTAGCATTTTGTCGAAAACAAGCGGGTATCACTACTTGTATGTGGTGGATGGGCAAGGCTCGAGCCGTCTAATCTACCCAAATCAATTTGAATC
>CALGZD010000431.1 GCA_937934635.1 uncultured Deinococcales bacterium | reverse complement strand
AAACGAGTTAGTTCATATGGCTAAATTAGCCTTGCTAAATCAAGCAGTATAGAGTTTGACTGGTCATCTCGAATTGCTGGCTGTTGCAGTGAATCGTGGAACTGCTATATGTAGAAACGTTAGAATTATTGTTTGTAGTCTTCCCATATACTGATTAGTTTTCCTCCAGTGAATGCTCTTCCCCACTAGTTGCTTGCCTATCTAGTAGTTAATTGCCCATCAGTAGTTGATTATCCATCAGTAGTTGATTGCCAATATTGAATTGCAGCCTGAGCTGCAACATAACCCTGTTCAATTGCCTCATTAGCTCTAAAAAAGTCTTCAACGCCAAATTGTGAATCTAGCTCAGGGCGAATAAGCAATTCTGGAGGCTGCATACTCAAGCGCATTTCAGTTAAAACACGCTGAGGCACATCAAAAGACTTCATAAATAATTCCATGGTAAGTCCTCGCTCTAATAAATCAGCAATAGGATTTTTCTTACCCGTAATCAAGGCATGAAAGTTTTCGAGCATACTCGGTTTTGACGGTTCAAATTCAAGCTTGCGGTGTGGAGGAGAAGCAATATCTACAGCAACAATCGGTTTAAGCGTCATAGTACGGATAATGTCCACAGGCAAGTTGTTCAACAAACCACCATCAACTAAATATCGCCCTTCATGCTTGACAGGACTTAATAAACCTGGCAAGGCACTTGTTGCTCTGAGTCCAGGAATGAGCAGTCCAGAATTAAGCACAACAAGACTACCTATTTGCACATCAACTGCTGTAACACTCAGTGGCAAGCTTAAATCAGCAAAGGTCTCAGGTAAATGCTTCGAAAGTAGTCCTTGTATCCCCTTTCCCCCTACTAAACCACCAAGTTCACCTAAGTGCAGTAATTTTAAAAAATTAATCTCTTCAGTTACTGCTTGCATCTTAGCTGCATTAAAACCCGCACCATAAAAAGCTCCAATGATTGCACCCATCGAACATCCTGCAATTGCCACTGGTTTTAAATTGTATTCTTCAAGCGCCTTAAAAACACCTATATGGGCAAATCCTCTAGCGCCACCACCACTTAAGACGAGACCAATTTCCATAGAAATCACTATAGCATTAGCATCAGCATCTTTCGAAACAACTACGCTATTTGAACTAGTATTAAAGGATTTACCTTGTCCTAGACAGCATTTAAAATGATAAACACTAGCAGTTCCACGATTCACTGCTGTTGCAGTGAATCGGCGAGCTTCGTAACGAGTAAGAATTAACTCCCTTAGTGTGTACAGTTGTTACGTGGAAACACTAACACCTCATGATATTTATGGATACCTCATAAGTACCCTTTCAATAAGGTGTTTACTAAGAAAATTTGACTTATGAGTACTATCCTCTGAATCTCGGTTAAAAGCACAAATAGTGAGAAAACCAAGCGCTTACTTTACTTATATCTTAATTAGACAGTTAAAAAATCAGTTTTCGACAGTTTTTCGACACATAAAATTAGAAGCTAGATACTAAGAAATCTAGGGGATTTCTGTGTAAGTAAAAATACTGTAGTGAACTGAAATCACTAGCTTTTGGCAATCTTAACTATGACTGCCAACTTTACTAGTGCTCATGCACCAGCTCCACAACACTAGTTTTACTTCACAACAGTTGTATTTTGTCTGACTACATTTTGTAGGAGATGTGTAGTTAAGAACATCAAGGAGGTTGGAATGAGGCATCGAAACCGATTGCATCACTTCATTTTTACGTTATTTATATTCGTTTTAGCCAGTATTATTAGTAGTTGTGGAACAGTAGAGCCAACTACAAATGCTAATAATCCTGCCGCTAATAATCCTGCCGCTAATAATCCGAGTGGGATAGCTTCACCTGTTGCTCACAAGCATGATCAAGCTGATGCTGAAAGGCATCTACGAGCTACAAACAATGTACAGGGCTTGCTTGATGGTCAAGATACTAGAGCAATGAAAGCAATTTCAAAGCCAACTGCTACAGTCAGCTACAATCCGCCACTTCGTCCACTATTTGCTGGTTCTACTCGTGTAGATATGAAGTTGCTGATTATTAGTGCTGAAGGGGCAAATGCTGACGGTGGCAATGGTGATCCCATGCTTGATGCAATTACCTTTTTTGCTAAAGAAATTGGCATCCCATACGATGTGTTAATCGCTAGAGAAGAAAGCCTGACAGAAGATAGACTTCTTAATAATGGAGATGGCAAATATCAAGGCATCATCACAACTGATGTAAATCTGGGTTACGACAATGGTAATGGTGCATTTGTCAGCGCATTTAATGAGGCTGAATGGAACTTACTATGGCAATACGCACGTGAGTTCAACGTACGCCAAATTGCCCTAAGTGGGTTTCCAGGTACTAGTCCAGAAGATTACGGACTTAGAAATATACCAGGTTTAGAAAGTACTGCAGAAAGTACTGCTCAGTTAACAGCACAAGGTGCGTCAATCTTTAACTCTCTCAAGAGCACTGTAAGTATTCCTATTAAATTTGCATTTACACTTCAAGCTGAACTATGCGGTGCAGCTTGTCCAAACATCACCACGACCCCAATTCTATTGAATCAAAACACTGGTAATGTTTTAGGTGCAGTGACTGAAAAAGACGGTCGTGAAATCCTTAGCTTAACCATGACCCATAATCAATTCCTTACACACAGTGGTCTCATGGCCTACGATTTAATTAATTGGATTACTAAAGGTGTATTCATCGGTGAACGTCGTATGTACTTTACGATTGATATCGATGATCACTACTTAGCGAGTGCTATTTGGAATCCTGCCACAAATTCTAACTTTCCTCTAGAAGGTCCAAATACCGTAACCTATAGAATTTCAGCTACAGACTTGTATGCGGCAAGAGACGGTGTTGAAAATCTGCGTAGTCGCTTTAATACCAACACCTTCAACTATAACCAAGTTTTTAATGCTGACAAAGCAGACCCATTTGCAACTTTGAGCTGTGCAGATAATGCTTCACTTAGTTCAGCAACACTTTGTGTAAAAGACTTCTTCCCTTGGGTAAGTCATACCTTTACACACGCAGAAATGGACTTCTTAAGCTATCAGCAGGCTCGAGCCGAAATGGAGCTCAACATCAACTTTGCTGAGGCAAGACTACCTTTCGACAGACAGTTTCTAGTAACAGGCAAGCACTCTGGTTTAGGCTGGTACAGAATTGCTGATGCACCTGCTGGTGCTCAATGCGTTGTTGATCAAGTCCAAGACGAGTTCTGTCAGTTTGGTCTTGAAGCATCAAATACAGCTATGCTTCAAGCTGCTGAAGACTTAGGCGTTAAATATTTGGCTGCTAACCGTGGTTGGCAAACACATGTTGCAGAGTGCGATAGCTGTTTAATAACCCATCCACTTAATAGCAATATCAAACTTGTACCACGTTGGCCAACGAACATCTTCTTCAACACGTCTACACCAGAGGAAAATACCTCAGAGTTTAACTTCTTGTACGGTCCTGGTGCACCAATCGTGTTCTTCCCTGTTGCACAAACTTGGCAGCAAATCTTAGATTTTGAAGCAGATATTGCTTTGCGTCATATCCTAAGTAGCTCGCCTTATCCTCACTATGTGCATCAAGCGAACCAGCGCGAATACACAACAGGTCGCAGCTTGGTTTATGATTTTTCTGAAGCAGTTTTAGAAGAGTATAGTCAATACTTCAGCTTACCACTCATATCTCAAGACTGGGCAGAACTCACCCAAACACTTGAGAAACGAACAAGCTTCTTTAACGCTGGCGCAAGTGGTGTTATTGACATGAAAGACAACTCTATTGTCAGCATCTCTTCGGCTAATGGTGGCACTGTATTTGTAACAGGTGTAACCCTTTCGAGTGCTGTTAATACCTTTAGCTACGGCAATAAAACTATTAGTGAACTCCAGTTAGCAGCAGGCGGAACCACTAATCCTACAAACCCAGGCAATCCAACTATCCCGACACCAGGAAACATCTTGACTAACGGTGGCTTTGAAGGTGGTCTCACTGCTTGGAGCTCTTGTGGCAGTATCAATACAAGTACGATTGTAAACAATGCTGTTGAAGGTCAAAATGCGCTTACTATTGGTGGCAACAATGTATCTGGTACCTGTCTGTTTCAAGAGGCAGAAGCAGTTGTTGGCAGTGTTTACACTCTAAGTTGTCAAGCAAGCCGTAATGCAGCAACAAGCTGGTCTTCAATGCAGCTAAGCTTTACAACAAGCACATTTGCTGCAACAGGTGTTAGTCAGCTTAAAGAAATTACAGGCTCGAGCTATTCTCCAGTCAGTATCACACTAACAGCGCCTGCCAATGCAGCAAACATAGCAGTCACTCTCTATAGTGAAGACAACGCTTCATTCGATGATTGCATACTCACAACTGGTACAGTCACTCCGCCACCACCTCCTTCCCCACCAAGTCCAACTAACTCTGCCCCAACCATTGCAGCAATCCCTGCACAGAGCACTGTCCAGAACACCACTATTGTTCTTGGCGTATCTGCACAAGATGCAGATAACGACACACTAAGCTATAGTGCAGTCGGTTTACCTGAAGGTATATCTATCTCGCCTACAACAGGCATAATGACTGGTAAAGCAGATATTGTAGGAACAAGCAATGTAACTGTGACTGTTAGTGATGGCACTGCAAACGCATCAACATCATTTACATGGAGTGTTACACCTGAAACGATTACACCACCACCTGTAACAAACCTACTTATCAATCCAGACTTTGAAAGTAGCTTAACTGGTTGGGACTTGAGTGGTTGTGGTGCAGGAACAATCACCACATCAAGCTCAGTTAGCAGTAGTGGTAACAGCTCACTAGTATTAACTGGTGCAACAGTTTGTGCTGGTCAAGGCATAACACCTGAAGCTGGTAAGACCTATACTTTAAGCTGTGATGTACGCAACGTTGGTAGCGCTTATGCTGATATGAGCCTTTACGCTGATAGTACTGAAATTGCTATCGCTGAACTAACAGGCAATACCTTCAACAGAACAAGTATTAGTGGCACTGTTCCTGCTGGCACATCAAACCTATATGTATACTTCTATCACGAAAATTCAGGTAGCATCTATATTGATAATTGTGTGCTAAATAGCAACTAGTTACTTAAGATTCAAATACTAATAGCAGTTCCACGTAATATTGACCCATGCTAAATGAGTTTGTTCCTACTCGCGCTGTGTGGTTTTCACAGCCATCTGCATCGCCGATTAACTGACTTAGGTCAGTTAATCGTGGAAGAGCTATAAGTTAAAAGACAAACTTAGCAAATAAATCCCCCTTCTTATACGTACTTAAGAAGGGGGTTCTTATAGTGTTGCTATTTGAAATATTGCGAAAGACCGTATTTGCTTAAATAAGAAAGATGAGGTCACGGTCTTTCAGAGAAGAGTGAAGGGTCTAGTAGTTGACCCATCTCAAGGCTTTGAATAAATAAGCCTGAGATGAAAAAGATTAACACTTCTTAATTAAAAATTCAAGTAAGTGCTGAAATTTGTGTGCATATACAGTATTGACGACAAGCCAAATATAAAAAATACTGCTCAAAACAAAACCCATTACAAAGCTGCTAAACTAACTATACACAAACGAAGTACTAACCTTTGGCATCACAACAGCTAGTGTAATTAAGTATGGAACAGTCTCAAATCACAACTACTCATAAAGCAAACGAAGTTAACTTCTACCAAAAGAAACTAGCAGAAGGTGGTGCTATTCTTGCGCCTATGGCAGGCTACACCGACGCCCCTTTTAGAAAACTATGCCGAGACTTTGGTAGTAGCTGGGCTGTGACCGAAATGGTGAGTGCAAAGGGCATGGTGCAAGGTGATTTGCAAGGCATAGAAATTGGCGAACCTTACCCTGATGAGCCAGACTTAGTGATTCAGGTCTTTGGTGGAGAACCTGAGATCGTCGCTCAAGGTGGACGCCTACTATATGACCACTATGTACCTAAGGCAATTGATTTGAACATGGGCTGTCCTGTCAAAAAGGTAACAGGCAAAAGCTGTGGTTCTAAACTCATGCAAGACCCAGAGCGTGCTGCTGATATCGTTGCTGCGCTAAATGCAGCGGTTCCTGTGCCTGTAAGTGCAAAAATGCGCCTCGGATACGACACTGTTAATGTGCTTGAGGTGGCTCGAGCCCTCGAAGAAGCAGGCGCAGCAGTCATCGCTGTACATGGTCGCACTGCCCAGCAAAAATACACTGGCGTTGCAGACTGGGATGCCATCCAAGAAGTGGCAGAAGCTGTTTCTATTCCTGTTATTGGTTCAGGTGATGTACAAACAAAAGAGCAATATGACCAATACCGCAATCTTGGTCTTGGTGTCATGATTGCCAGAGGCTCCATGGGCAAACCATGGATATTTTCAGAACTAAAAGGTGAACAAGCACCAACGCCTGAGACAATTGCCCGTATAGCCTACACACATGCCCAACTTCACCTAAACTGGTATAGCGACGGTAGTGATTACGGCGAACTACGTGCCATGCGTCATTTGCGTTCACAACTAATTAAATACTTTGAGTTTTTACCTGACAGTCGTATGGTCTTAAAAGATATGGCTAGCCTAGAACAGTTAGCTAAATTCATTTTCGACAACTTTGCTATTGACCTAAGCAACGACGTTTGTAACGACCTTAAACGTAACCGCCCAGAGAAAACAAGAAAACGCAAAAAGACGTGGAAAAATCGCAAAAGTCGTAAACTCCTAGCACAGCAAACACAAGCTACAAACAGTAGCCTGTAGCGAATGTTTTTACTGCCCTATAAGCTAACTACCCGCCAAACTACCCGCCATAGCAACACATTCCAAATGCGAATGTTGACATAGTATTGTACTATGCTAGTACAATAAGCAATTCCACGATTAACTGCGACAGCAGTTAATCGGCGAGCGGAGTGCGAGTAAGAAATAAGCAATTCCACGATTAACTGCGACAGCAGTTAATCGGCGAGCGGAGTGCGAGTAAGAATAAAGCCACTCAGTGTGTACTGTTATTTCGTGGAAACGCTGAATAAAAAGGAGATTATGGACACTATCCAAATTCAAACAATAGAAACAACACAAGATATTGATGCAATGATTCAAGCCTCACAGGAAAATCCTGTCGTCTTGTTAAAACATAGCCTTACCTGTCCAATTAGTTCCGCAGGACATGATCAGTTCATGCAACTGAGTGAGAACCCAGAAAAAGACTTACACCTCTATATGGTTGTGGTACAGACAGCTCGAGCCGCGTCAAACGAAATTGCTGAACGCTTAGAGGTAACGCACCAATCACCTCAAGTCATCATCATAGATAAAGGCGAAGCGAAAGCAGACATGTCTCATTATAAAATCAAAAGTGATGCAGTCCTTGCTGCTTATGCTGATATTTCAGGAGCATAAGCAAAGGCACTAATTTAATAGTTTTATATGGCTAAACTTGCGTTTATCATCGTGCCTTCTTTAGCACTGCTGTAAAACATCAGCTCGCCATTCAAGATTGAAAAGGCTTTCTCAAACTGCTTAAGTTGACTGTCGCTTTGTAAAGCTTCAGGGTCAAAGCCATTACCATTATCAACAATCATCAGCTGAACACTTGAGCCATCATTGCTTTCATTCAGTTCAAGCAACACACTGCTTGCATCTGAGTGCTTTGCAATATTATCAAACGCAGCTTTGACAAAATCTCGCAGAAGAACTGTATTTTCTTCTGATAATGCTGCTGGTTCTGAAATATAATGCTCAACTTGAATTTGGGTATGCTGTTTATAGCTATGCAGATAACGTTCTAAAGCATCTTTCAACGCTAAGTCTTTTGATATGCCTAAAGTCAAGGCAGCATCATAATCAATCGCAGCTACATCAATCGCTTGTGCAGTTTCTTGACCAGATTCTTTAACATCTTTAACCTGTGAAGACTCAATCACATCCTGAGCAACTTCAGCATCTTTTAGCGTAACTGCCTGAACAGCACTTAGGGGTGTCTTAGCTTTTTGCGGTGCAGCAGTGCTTTCACTAGCTGAAGACTTTAAACCTGAAGACTTTAAACCTGAAGATTTTAAGCTCGAAGATTTTAAGCTCGAAGATGTAGTCGTTTGTTGGGCAGCTACATTTACAACACTACTTTCTTCTTGAGCAGTTAATGCTAAATCAGGTAAAGGTGTGAGGATATCTTCTTTTTTCTTGCTAGTTTTTTTGTTACTAGATTTTTTATTACTAGATTTTTTATTACCAAGTAAGTTTTTAGTATCTTTAGCTTTAGACACTTCTGCTTTAGACGCTTCTGCTTTAGATGCTTTAGCTGACTGCTTTGAAGTTACTTTAGTAGCTACGGTAGTTTGCAAAGGCGTAGATGCATTTGCTAAATCTTTGGCATCCTGCCCTGCATCTTTAGCTTGTTTTTGTTTTTTAGACTTATCCCCGTTATATTTATCCCCTGCTGTATGCTCTACACTAGCTGACCCAGTATTTTTACCATCTAATTTTTTAATACCTAACTTCTCTTCACCAAAGGAAGTCACTATATTACTTAGTGCGTCAAGCTCTTGCTCAGCAGCATTGATATTTGACTCACTCTCAGACACGTTAAAGCCCAGCGTTGACGCTTTGGCAGCACGAATGTGCCCTTTTAAAGCTTGGCTCTTGTCATTTAGTTGCAGTTGTAAATCGGTTAAATCTACTTCATAAGCTTTTTTAGATACTAAGTCTTGATTGTTCTCTTGAATTGTTTTTAGTTGAGATTCTAAGGCAAATTTTTCTTCTGTTAAGGTATGTTGTGAGGCTCGAGCCTCCTCTAATTCCTTCTCAAGGTTAGAAATATGCTCTTCCTTAGCCCCTAAGGTCTTATCGAATTCAGCTCTATCTTGCTTTGCTTGCTCATTTTTTGCTTGCTCGCTTTTCGCTTGCTGAACTTGCGATACGTCAGACTCTCCTTTTTCTGAAGTAGCCTTTTCTGCTTCAACAAACTCCTCAGGATAATTTTCTCGCAAATACTGTTGCTTAATTCGCTCTTGCGCCTCAAACAAACGTTCCTTCGGTTCAGATTCATCAAGCACAACCGCAGAAAACTTTTGACTTAACAAGCTTACTTCTTGTGTTAACAAGCCTAATTCATCATTACGACTTATGGATACTGAAGCCGTTTGTTTACCATGTAACAACCGCTGAACCCCTTCACGCAATTCGTTCAGCGGACGCTGCAACTTAAAGAAACTCCACAAGGTAGTCAGTAACAATGCTAGCAATGGTCCAAGCACTGTGAGCAAGGCTAAGGGACGCATGAGCGCACTGTTTCGACTAGCAGCAGTGGACGCAGGCTGAACCAAGACCATCTGCCAATTAAGCGCTGGCAACATACGCCTAGTCACAAAAACGCTCTCACCATCTAGTTCGGTCAAGCGTTCTCCAGAAAAATCCCTTAGCATCGTTGGTGCAAAAGCAGCCCGTTCACTACTAACATCTAAACTACTACTATGTATATCTGACGCATAAACAGCCTGTAATTTACTGTCGTATATGTACAAAGCAGCACCTTCAGCTTCTATAGGCTCTGCTATCTCTTTCAATACATCACTTAATTTTGGATCACTAAAGGTATTGATGTCGCTATTAAGCGGTGCAGCAATTTCATACAGGCGGTCATAGAACCTGTAATCTAGTTCTCGATTTATTTTTGGCAATAAAGGCGTTGTAACACCACTATTTAAACTACCAACAGAAGGATTAAGAGGGGTATTCAGCTTTGAAGCTAATTGCCACTGAAGAGAATCGGCAACTTTTGATGCCTGTTGTGACAACTGTGCTGTAACTGCTTCTTGTGTTTGTGGTGATGCACCTTGATTTAAAAAAGCGATTGTACTGGCAATCAACAAGGGTATTAAGACCAAAAAAGCACTTAGCAAGCCTAGTCTGGTACTAATCCTTTTAGCAATGTTAGGAAATCGTTTGAGTACAACCTCATCTCCTACATCTAATTTTCTTTGATCTGTTTCACTCATAATTTAAAAGTTTTAATTGAGATAATTCCCGTACATTATGAAATAGTTAGAACACAAAACATAACGCCTTGCACACCACAGAATTGAAACTAACGAATCAAAACATAGCGCGTAGCAATTCTCTCTCCTCCGCAAGTAAATTATAAGCTTTTTTTGAGCGATTATAAAGGTTGAAGCACAATTACCCTATAACTGTTTTGTGATTTCCAACGAATGAACGAAACCCATGTCAAACCGCTAGGGCATCGACAAGGAAATAAGGAAATCTCGTCTGGCAAGCCATAGGTCGATTAGTTTGTTTTCGAGGCAAGCCCTAGATAATTTGTGTATTCCTTATCCTTGTTCATTAATAAAGGTATTTTACTAAAAGAAATCCTAGTTTGGCTTTTTCCAGCGTTTGCGATCTAAGACAGCAAAGGTACCACTGCCCCAAGCAATTAACTGATCTTTATCATCTAAAATGCTACATTCTGCAAACATCATGCTACGACCTTGTTTAAAAACCTTTCCTTCAGCTCGTAAAACACCTTCGCTAATGCCTTTTAGAAATTTGATATTAAGGTCAACGGTTGCGCTTGCTTGGTCATCAGTAAGAAGTGAGTGGACTGCTGCACCAATGCCATTATCAATAAGCGTGGCTAAAACACCACCGTGCAAAATGCCATAGGCTTGTAAATGCTTTTCTTCAATAACTAATTCGACAATCGAGTGCCCATTGTCTGCCTTAATGACCTTTGCACCAATTAAGCGCCAAAATGCACCTGCTTCTACTTGTTTTAGTCGCTCACTTATTTGATCAGCCATCTCAACATCACCTTCTGGGTTATTTACTTCTAGGTTATTTAGTAGTTATCTAGCTTTTCCCATATTTTGAATTGCAAGTAGATGCCTTAAAGAAACAA
>CALGZD010000430.1 GCA_937934635.1 uncultured Deinococcales bacterium | reverse complement strand
G
Organism: uncultured Deinococcales bacterium; assembly: GCA_937934635.1. The sequence continues at coordinate 23,672 of CALGZD010000430.1, read as the reverse complement.
AAGAGCTTTTAATACCGAAGTGAATCATAAATGTCATAATCGCAAATGTATCGAAACTTTGTAACTTGTGTGCCCTTCGGTTCTAATGACAACTTTTTCTGCTAATGGATTATGACTTTCTTCTTTCAGTTTAGTATAAGTGTTGGGTTGGCAATCATAAGTGCTGGCTGAAGTCGTTATGAACGGTTTTAAAAACATTAGAGAACTGTTTCCGTTTACTGTAAGACTATATACAGCCTTTAATAAGAAAGACATTAAGGTCTTGTTACAAAGACTGTAATTGTAGTTTGAATTGGTTTTTTATAGGTGATTGTTTAAAGACTAAATTCAACTACGCATTCGGGAGGAAAAAATGAAAACGCTAAGTAACTCTTTTTGGCGTTGTGATTTGCATAAGTTATGCAATCTAGCTCTTTTATTTGTATTTACAATACATACGATTGCTATAGCACAACTAGACGACCCAGCCTTTGTAGACCCAGCCTTTGTAGACAACACAGCTTATATTGACATACAACTGAATACTGAAAATGAAGCTTTTGTTGCAGATTATCAATTAGGAGATACGCCATATTTAAGTGTTGCCGTATCACAAGATAGTTATATTTATGTGTTTAGCATTGATAGTGATTTGCGCTATGCACAGATTGTTCCAAATCAATTTGAACAAAATAATTATGTTTATGCTTCGCAAGGTACAAGTTATCCTAGTACAAGTAATTACAATTTTGCACTAGATGGAATGCATGGGTTTACGACACTCTTTGCTATTGCAAGTCCTAGGGCGATTGATCAGGGTAGGCTCGAGCGCTACATTCAAAAATACATACTGTTTGCTGAGGCATACAACGGTTCTGTAAAGCTTTCTAATGTTGTGATTGGTCCAGGCATTGGTTCTGATATCAGTTATTTAAGAGTGTCTGGTAACCAAGTCGCTACTCATGCTGCAAATAACACAGTCTACCTCAATCCTCTTTATTATCAATCCGAATATATTGATAATACCTATGTAGTAACAAACAGTGGAACTACTGAGGAAGTCTATAGTGAAAACAATCTAGCAAGTAGCTATACAACACCAGAATACAATGAGGTTTTGCGTTCATATCAAGAAAGTCTAGATGTTTATAGTACTTACAGCGACGAGTTAGCCCAAAGTCATTCAAACCAAAATGGAATTTCTAATGATACCTATACGATTCGACAGACCATTACTCTAACTGGTGTAGATGCGGCCATAAGTAATCCAACAGCTACTACCCCAGTTTTGGGACAGAGTCTGCAAGCTTCAGTAAACATAACACCTTTTGAAAACTGGCTGGCATTAAGTCCTTTAAATTACAGCTTTGTATTTCACCAAGAGTGCTATTGCACAGAAGAGTATCTTTATCAGATGCTTGTTTCTGTAGAAAACGGTGCTGTGAGTCGCGTTCAGTATCTTGAAAATAATCAAGATGTTCCTGACTATGTTTTTCAAACGGTACCTTCGATAGAAGATATCTTTATGGGCATAGCAGAAACAAGAGTAGGGCAATCAAGCTTAGTTGATGTTATTTACAATCAAGACTTTAGCTTCCCTAATCGCACTTACTTTGTAAATGATCCAGCAACAGATGCTGATGACTTGGTTTATGACGTGTCTTATGTTGAACTACAGTAAGTAGTAATTGTGTAATTAGAATAGAGTTGAGGGAGGAACTTCATAGTTCCTCCCTCTGAAAGTTTTAACTTAGTTGAAGCTAGTCTAACTGCTGGTTTTCAGTAGTGTCATTCCGTAATCCGATAGTTGATAAGATCCATGACAAACTCTTTTGAAAACATTCTTATAGGCTTTACGCAAAGCTATTCCCTTACCACAATTAATGCACATTGCTTGAAACGTATTTGAATAACCTGCGTGCCACATCTTATGCGAAAGTCCTAACTTCGCCCGAATGATGTCTTGTGAAAAGTCTTTACGACCTGCACTATTTCCTGCACTATTTCCTGCACTATTTTTTTCAAGATTTCTTTCACTATATAAGTTGCTAACCACTGTTAGAATTTGCTCTGCTTTTGTCATGTTGCAAAATCCTTAGTTAATTTCAACTAGTCAAATGAAGTGCTTAGTGAAACTGTTCTTCTTCCGTAGAACCAGCCATAGCCGATGTTGACGCAAGACCTGCAGTAGCAGCATTAAGCACAGAATCGAAGTAGGTTGTACCACTTTCACGTTGGTGCTTCACGGCAGTAAAACCACTACTTTGTGCAGCAAATTCTGCTTCTTGTAATTCAACAAAAGCGCTCATGTTGCGCTTTGCATAGCCTTGAGCAAGTTCAAACGTTCTGTAGTTGATAGTGTGCCAACCAGCTAGGGTAATGAATTGGAATTTATAGCCCATTGCACCGAGTTCACGTTGGAACTTTGCAATTGTGGCATCATCTAAGTGGCGCTTCCAGTTGAAGCTTGGTGAGCAGTTATAGGCTAGCATTTGGTCAGGGTATTCTGCTTTGATTGCTTCAGCAAATTGCTTTGCTTCTTCTAAATCTGGGGTAGATGTTTCCATCCAGAGTAGGTCAACGTATGGTGCATAGTTCAAGCTGCGCTTAATAGATGATTCGATACCAGGCTGAACATAGAAGTAACCTTCACTGGTACGTTCGCCTGTGATGTACTCATGGTCACGCTCATCGATATCGCTTGTGAGTAGGTTTGCTGCATGTGCATCAGTTCTTGCAATAACGACACTTGGTACACCACAAACATCCGCTGCTAGACGTGCTGCGCTTAAGGTATTTATAAATTGACTTGTCGGTACGAGCACCTTACCACCTAAGTGACCACACTTTTTAGCGCTTGCAAGTTGATCTTCAAAGTGGACACCTGCTGCACCTGCTTCAATCATAGACTTCATAAGTTCAAAGGCATTTAGTGGACCACCGAAGCCTGCTTCTGCATCAGCAACGATAGGTGCATACCAGTGTGTGTCTGTATTACCATCTAGTTTTTCGATTTGGTCTGTACGCATAAGTGCATTGTTTATGCGCTTGACTACTGCAGGTACACTATTTGCAGGGTAAAGACTTTGGTCAGGGTAGGTATTGCTTGATAGGTTCATGTCGGCAGCCACTTGCCAACCAGATAAGTAGATTGCCTTGAGACCAGCACGTACCATTTGCACAGCTTGTGCACCTGTAAGTGCGCCAAAGGTATTAACAAAGTCTTCAGTGTGGAGTAAGTCCCACAAGCGATTAGCACCGTGTTTGGCGAATGAATACTCCATTGGTATAGAAGGTTGAAGTTGAACAACTTCCTCAGCGGAGTGACGACGTGTTACATCTTTCCAACGTGGATCGCTTTCCCATAGGTTCTTGAGGTCTTGTGCGGTTGGTTGCATGTTATGCTCCTTAGATGACGGTTTACCAGATTTCGTGTATCGACTTGTGTAATCCTTGATTTAATCAGTTTGCCTTAAACTAATACACACGAAATCGGAAACCTTCCTTAGATAATTGATTATTATTTTTTCTAGCCTCATATAGAGGGTGTGAACGAATTTTTTGCAAGCGCCCCCTAGTCCCCCTTTACTTAAAGGGGGAAGTGAATGAATTATGTTGGGGGTGGAAAGTATGAAAACGAGGTAAGTGTTTAAGTGAAGTCTAAAGTACTTTTGTTTGAGACAAATCCCCCCTAGCCCCCCTTTTTCAAAGGGGGGGAATTTAGTGCAATGTTGGGGGAATTAGTTGTGTTACTTAGTTGCTATTTCCTTCCATAAGCCCATAAGCACGCATGGTTAGGAAAGGTTTGAAGCTTCCACAGACAATCATTTCATCGAGTAGTTCTGCTGCTTCATTTAGATTAGGCATGTTGCCTAATTTGTGAAATTCATCATCACGAAGCTCTCTGTACATTTTGTGATCGACTTGTCTACCATCTGCTAAAGTTACGCCGTGACAAACCCACTGCCAAAGTTGTGCTCTGCTAATTTCTGCGGTGGCTGCATCTTCCATGAGGTTATTGATTGCTACTGCGCCTTTACCACTGAGCCAAGCTGCCATGTATTGTAAAACTACGTTTATGTTTTGACGCATACCTTCCTCGGTAATTTTGCCTTGGGGCACTTCTGGCTTGAGGAGCTCGAGCCCTGTAATGTTCACGTCTTCACGCAATCGTGCCTTTTGGTGTGAGTTTTTACCCAATGCTTTATCAAACTCTGCCTTTGCTGCAGCTATAAGGTCTGGATGTGCAACCCAAGTACCATCAAAGCCTTGTTGCGCCTCTCTGTGCTTATCTTTGCTAATGCTACGAAATGCCTTTTCATTAGCAAGCGTATCGTTTCTGTTTGGAATATAAGCAGACATACCACTAATCGCATGTGCGCCACGCTTATGGCAAACTTTTACAAGTTGTTCACTGTAAGCTTTCATAAAAGGTACAGACATGGTGATTTGTTTGCGGTCTGGCAAGATGCAATCACTACGCTTATGAAACGCCTTGATGAAGCTAAAGATATAATCCCAACGACCAGCGTTTAATCCACTTGCATACTCTCTTAGCTCAAAGAGCATTTCTTCCATTTCAAAAGCAGCGTGAATTGTTTCAACCAGCATAGTTACACGAACTGAACCTCTAGGTATGCCAAGACGTTCTTCGGTGAACTCAATAACTTCGCGCCAGAGTCTTGCTTCTAGGTGACTTTCGATTTTTGGCAAATAAAAATAGGGTGCAGTACCTCTTGCCAAACGCTCTTTGGCATTATGATACATATATAAACCAAAGTCGAAAAAGCTTGCAGACATGCTGGTGCTTGAAACACGCATATTCTTTTCCTGAAGGTGTAAACCTCTTGGACGAACAATAAGTGTAGCGATTTCATCATTTAAGCTGTAGGCTTTGCTCTTTTTACTATCGAAAAAGCTAAGGTTATGACGAACAGCATCTTTCAATGCTTGATGCCCTTCTAAAATATTTTGCCAATTTGGTGATAAAGAATCTTCCAAGTCTGCCATGAAAACCTTAGCACCACTATTGAGTGCATTGATCATCATCTTAGCTTCAGCAGGACCTGTAATTTCTACACGTCTGTCTTGAAGATCCTCTGGACAGTCAGCAACTTGCCAGTCTGAGTTACGAATATGCTGTGTTGATGGTAAAAAGCTAGGTAGGTAGCCACTGTTTAGCGCATGTTGTTTTTCTTGGCGAAGCTTTAAAAGCTCTTTGCGTGTTGAATCAAATTCGTAGTGCAGAGCTAAAAGGAAACTTTTTGCATCTTCTGTTAATAGCGAAGCTTCTAATTGCTGTTTACTTGTTTGGAACATGCCATGTGGCTGAGCTTCGATTGTTAACTGTGGTAATAGACTCACTTTGAGTTCCTCCAGAATTTAGAAAAAGAGTGTTGCTAACTGGAGATAATTATTCAAAATAGAGAAGTGGTGTAAAGCGGTGTATTTGGTGTAGCTTTACACCAAAACGGTGTATCTAGTGGTGTATTGATGTAACCTTTAACTGGAAAGCCAAGTAGTATCTGTCAGTATGAATGCTTTTGAGACGTGAAGGTTACATCTTGCAGTTTTTGAGAAAAACACTCAAAAATATGCTTTGCAGGGCTTTTTTAACTGTTTTGTCCTAAATCAACCTTAAGCATTGCTCATATTATACTAAACTGAAAGATGAATGTCATAAAGATATAGTCGCAAAGATTGCGAAATAACCGAAGGATAAAGGCTTGAAAACCTTGTGTATTGACTGGGATTATGACATTTATGATTCACTTCGGTATTAGTAATGAATACCTACTTCATAAAGACTTGCTAAAACTTACTTAAGACTTTAGGTCAACTAAACAACAAATCAACAAAAGTGACTTAGCTAAGGTAAGCACATAATGTCAAAGAAAAGAAAAAATAATCAGTCAGAAGAAGCTACCTTTTCTAAAAGTGCTCAAAAGAAAAACAATCGAGCAAAGAAACGTGAAGCTAAAGTAGCCCAGAAAAAACGAAACCAACTTATTCAAGCTTCAATTGTAGGTTTGGCAATTCTTGCAGTTGTAGCAACGCTCGCATGGCCACAAGGAGGCATGAAAGCTGTTAGTCAAGTTCGACTTGTGAATGACCCAACGGTTGGTGCAGAAGCAGCACCCGTTGTCATAACTGAATTTGCAGATTTTGGTTGTCATGGTTGCCAAGGCTGGCATGAGGCAGGTATCAAAGATAGAATCCTTGAAGAATATGGTGACAAGGTTCAGTTTGTTTGGAAAGACTTTCCTGTAATTACGGCACAATCACCAAAAGCTGCTGAAGCTGGGCAGTGTGCCTATGACCAAGATAAGTTCTGGCCATTTCATGACCTTGTTTATGAAAGCCATGCAGGTTTAGCACTAAGCACACTTAAACGTCATGCAGAAACTGTTGGTATGGATATGAATGCATTTAATCAATGCTTAGATTCAGGACAGCATGAAGCAACGGTTGCACATGACTTAGAGTTTGCTCGTAGTTTGCGGTTACGTGCTACGCCATCGTTTAGGGTGAATGGTCGGACATTGCCTGGACCACCTAGTTATGAGCAGCTTGCAGGGATTATTGAAAACGAACTTGCAAACTAATGCTACCTACTAATAAGTACGAATAGCAGTTAAGTACGAATAGCAGTTCCACGATTCACTGCTGTTGCAGTTAATCGTGGAAGAGCTTTTGGAACGTTTTACCTCATGCTTTTAGAACGTTTTACCTCATAGCGTAATGAAAAAGTATGCTTAGTTTATGTCGAAGTGATTATTGCATGATTTCACATTTATCAGTTGTGCAGATATCAAAAGCAGCATAATCAAAGCCAGCTCGAGCCTGTAACTTGAGATAGAGTCGCTTATCTTGCAGGAAGTAGCAGTCTCCACTACTCGCTTCTAGTTCTTCTAAACTTTTTGCTTCTACTAACCTGTTGTCATCGTTCAACCTTCTATCTCTGTAAATCAAGACATCAGAGTGGGTATATGGCAAACTAAACTTAACAAAATCACCTGTTTGTAAGCTAAACATATTGACTCGGGTATGCTTTGGTTGTTCACTATAGTCATAGCTATACCAGCGATCAGTATTTGGCAAAAGATTACTGGTGTAGACATTACTATCTGGCATACCAGCCATGGTGTTCTTAGCTGAATCTTCATGAGCAAGTGCAACACTGCTGAGGTGCAGGTCAACAGTATCAAACCTTAGTGATATATAGCGCTCATCACAAATCCATGCATTCCAGTCGCTTTTATAGGTGCAAGCATCAGACAGTAGTAAAGGTTGGTTTACAACAATGCTCTGATTAGCTTTGCCCGTAAGGCTTCCATCTTTATCGATAAACACTGTTGATTGATAGCCATCAGTCTGACCGCTCAACATGTTCGGGTCAAAGAAGTACAGTGCTTTGCTTTCTGGAGATATGGTAATTTTTGATATCGAATTTTCAGGAGAAACCTCGAATTCGGTAAAATCAAGCTGGCTTAATGCCGCAGCTTCTCGCAGAGCATTTGGAATGTAGTTAGCAAAAGTCAGCTCGTTTGCTGAAGTTACTCCGTCATATACCTCAAAACCACGAATAACTTTGTCAGGGCATTTTTGGCATAGGTTATCTATTGGCAATGGCAAACTGCGACCGTCTATGCCAGTTAGCTCACCTTGAGCAGGTGTACCTTTGTTAGCAGATTCCCCAATGAATACACTTTTTTCGACTGTATTGTTTGCTGCAGCCATGGTTACACCAATCGCATTGTCACTGAATGTGCCACCACGAACCACTAAGTTTTGACCACGTAACCAGATTGCACGTCTTCGATTTTTAAATGCAGAAAAGTTGTCAAAAACTGCTGGTACAGGTGCGGAATTTGCATCACTTGGAACATTTCGAGGAACGTAATAGCTTGTTTCAGCATCAAGTTCGGCATTAGGTCCTCTATCAACATGCAGTGCATCAAACTGGTTTGAGTGTGCAGTGTTTTGATTAAAACCAGCTAAGGGGAGTGACCTTGGAAAGACTGATGTTGTTGCTGATGGTCCTGTTGGGTGTTGTGGTAATCCAAACCAAAAACCTGATCCTTCTGAACCTGCTGCCACATTATTTATGTAAAGGTTATCAGGATTTGTTATCCAGAAAACTGCTGGACCTGGGTCAATTGTGTCGGTAGATAGTAGCGCATAATCTTCACTTGGTTTTCGGATGCTTAAACCTAGTACTCGCTCAAAGCGATTACCTTGTTCGATACCATCTTCTAAAAAGAAGCAATGACCAAAACTTTCGTACGCCACGGTTTCTTGAATCAATACATTATGTGCACCGTGAATCGTGATACAACGATTGAAACTATGATGAATTGAAGTTCGTTTAACAAAATCCCCTTGAGAATCTCCTGCTTGGTGCCAATGAATTGGATAACGTCCAACCTCACCTCGTTGTCCCATTCGAGTTAGCTCTACACCATCAAGTTTCAAGCTACTATTTGGCATAGCCATGATGTGTCCACCGTAACCTTGACTTTGGGCATATATATCGTCGATTGATTCGATTCGCACTTTTCGGCTGAGCACCGCAACTTCGGCTCGAGTATCGATAGTTTTACCTGCAATTTTTTGTAGTTCTCCCCAGTGCAAATAATCTAGTGGCGTATCTAATTCGATAACAGCACCGTTGATTGCAGTAATAGTTCGCTCTTCAGCTTGTTCAAAATTATAATCTGTAGAGGCAATAACAATCCTATCGCCGACTTTCCACTCTGGATTCATTTCAAGTGTGAGTTGATTAGAACCAGCTTGTGAGTTTTTAGCTAGTTTTGTCCAAGTTGTTTTTGGCGCATCTGCATAAATTTCAAAGACACCACCAGACATTATTGCGATTACCCTATTGCCAATGTGGTGCATTGAAGTTTCAGGAGTTCCTGTTAGTTGAATTATTGTTGTCTTATCAAAAGGTTTTTCTTCACTCCCAATTGTGAGTTTTCCAGAAATTTTTATCCAATCAGAACTTAAAACTGTTGTATCACCAATGATTTTTAGTGATCCTAAAATGTTTAAACCTGCAAGCTTTGGTGTAGAGCTATTTAGAATTATTTCTTTGCCTACAGGAATAGTTACAATATCTCCATCTTGTGGAACTACGCCATTCCAAGAAGCTGCATCTGACCATCTGCTACCTGAAGGTATAGTTGATGTGGGTTCTTTGCTTGCTTCAGTAGGTTTAGTGGGTTCTGTAGGTTTAGTAGGTTCTGTAGGTTCAGGTACTCTCGTAACAGCTTCGGTTTGGTCTGGGTTTGATGTAACTGGTGGTCCATAAGGCTCTAATGGTTCAGAGCAAGATGTAATTAGGAAAAGTACAACTGTTAAGATAAAAGTATGTTTTAAATACTGTATACTATTTTTTTGATGTTGATTGCGACTAGGTATACGATAAATATTTATAAAATAAGTGCGTATAGAATAAAACAGCTTGTTGATTGCATGTGAATATTGACTTAAAGATTTCATATTCCCCCAGAATGTTCTGAAACATTTAAATTGCCTGTGAATACAAATGTAGGGTGTGGTGATGAGGAAAGAGGCGACCTTACACAACTATCTATTGGCAATTTAAAACTCAGTTTTTATCGTTAAGCTTTTAGTTAATTTCCATTAACGAAAAGCTTGTAAACGATAAGACAAGCTAGTTAATCAAACATTACTGAAGAATTACTGTGATGTTTCAGGTATACATAATGAGCTCTGATAAGCTTTTGTTTTATCTGTATAGCATTTCCACGATTCACTGCAACAGCAATCAATCGGCGATGCAGATGTCTGTGAAAACCACACAGTGCGAGTAGGAACGAACTCATTTAGCATGGGTCAACATTACGTGGAAACGCTAGTAAAAGCAAACGAGAATTAAGTAAAAGTCGTATAACTACAAATTTCTTGAAGGCTCTATTATGTGTCTTTTGCGTCTAGAACGCACTTTCTATGCATTGAGGATTTGAGAATATAATCCGATTCTGCACAAGCTGCTACGTTCTGAGTTTTCATGATATTTGCGTCTGTGACAGTACTCTTGAGGTTTTCATTCACGCCTACATAGTACGCTTTATACAGGGTCATACGTTTTTTATTGGACTCTCAAAAGCAAACTTTGTATGCTATCAATTTAGTACTATTAATCTATAGGTGGAACTCGCTTTGCTATCTGCCCAACAGTCATTCCCTGAATCAAAATAGCAAAAACAACCACTGCATAGGTCATTGCTAAAATGATGTCACGCTCAGTTCCCTGTGCAAGTGAAAGCGCAAGCGCAACCGAAATTCCCCCACGTAAACCACCCCATACCAGCAAACGCACTGTGTATTTTGGAAAGCTACGACCAAGCCTGAAGATACTAATTGGCAACCCAACAGCAATAAAGCGAGCAAGTAACACAATTGGAATAGCAAGCAATGCAGCAATAATTCGTTGCTGGTCATAGACAACTATAAGTAGTTCCATGCCAATAAGTACAAAGAGGACGGCATTTAGGATTTCATCCATCATCTCCCAGAACTTGTCTAGGTGTTCACGAGTTGTGTCTGACATAGCAAAACGTCTACCTTGATTACCAAGTAGTAAGCCAGCTACAACCATCGCAAGTGGTCCAGAGGTGTGAAGTGCATGTGCTAGTGCATAGCCGCCTACAACTATTGCTAAACTCACCATGACTTCTACAGGATAGCTATTAATTGATTTGAGCATGTAATAGCCAATATACCCAAGGATTAGACCAAAGATGATGCCACCGATGGCTTCTTGTCCAAAAAGGGTGAGGGCATTCATGACGTTATTGCTAGATTCAACTGCATGAGCCGCATCTACTGCTTCACTACTATGCCCGCTACCATGTCCGCCACTAGTGCCAAGTAAACCAACAATCACACTAAAGACAACAACGCCAACACCATCGTTGAAGAGGGATTCACCTGTGATGAGCGTTTCAACATCTTTACGCACACCGATGCTTTTTAAAATACTCAGTACCGCAATTGGGTCGGTGGGCGAAATGAGTGCACCAAAGACTAGTGCATAGGTATAGCTGATGTGTAAATCAAAGAAATTGAGCATGTAGTAAGTCAACGTACCTACGATAAAGGTGGAGGTGATGACACCAACACTTGCTAGTACAAAAATTGGCCAGCCTTGTTTGCTTAGGTCATTTAGATTGACGTGCAATGCGCCTGCAAAAAGCAAAACACTCAACATGCCATTCATGACAAGATCATTGAAATCTAAACCAATAAGAAGATTTTTCACCCAAACTTGCATAGCGTCTGTGGCAAAAAAGATAAGACCTAGTGACATTAGTAGGGAGACCAACATAAGCCCTATGGCTGTTGGTAGTTTGATAAAACGTTCGTTAATCCAACCGAACAAAGCGGTCATGGAAATGATAATGGCAAAAATTTCGAAGCTAGTCATGATATTTCAGTTTACGTGATTTCCTGTCACAAAAGCTATGACAAAAAATAAACTAAGCTTGTTTTGTTATAAGTTATCGCAACTATATCTTGACATTTATTGAATCCACCCCGACCCTCCTTTTTAAAAGGAGGGAGAAAAAGCAATAAGGCTAGATTTTGAGTTATTATCATCACAATGCCTAATTCAAAGCCTAATTCAAAGCCTAATTCAAAGCCTAATTTAAAGTCAGGTTCAGAGATTGTAATGCTTGACCTAAAAAAGCAAAATAAGGCGGTAAAAGAGCTTTGTAAAGTTGAACCTATCTTTCAAAAGGTTGTAGATGCTTATGGCAACCCACCTATGTGGCAACGTGATGGTGGTTTTGCAAGTTTGCTTTTTATCATCATCGAGCAGCAAGTATCGCTTGAGTCAGCCAAAGCTACCTATGAAAAACTTGTAGCTGAACTTGGTAACATCACCCCTGAGTCATTTCTTAGTTTGGATGATGCAGAACAGCGTACACTTGGTATGAGTCGACAAAAAGTGCGTTATGGGCGCATACTTTCACAAGCAGTGCTAGATGGTGAACTAGAGTTTGATAGCTTTCCGAAATTATCTGATAAAGATGTTTACGACAAGCTAACAGCACTAACGGGCATCGGTACTTGGACTGCGAATGTGTACTTACTGCAAGTATTACTTAGGGCAGATATTTGGCCTAAAGGTGATGTTGCGCTGACAGCAGCCTACCGAGATTTGTGGGGTGTTGAGCGACCGACACAAGATGAACTTGAGGAAATTGCAGTAGCTTGGAAACCTTGGCGTTCGGTTGCATCGAGATTGCTCTGGCATCACTACTTATGTGAGCGAGGAAGGGTTTTGGATTGAGATGAAGTACAAGTATTACATTTGTGATGTCTTTACAGAAACACGTTTTGGTGGCAACCCTTTGGCAGTTTTGCCAAATGCTGAAGGCTTGAGCACAGAACAAATGCAAAAGATTGCTACTGAATTTAATTTTTCTGAAAGTACTTTTGTATTTCCTGCTGATTCAGGAAATACGAGAAAAGTTCGTATCTTCACGCCTACCATCGAAGTGCCATTTGCTGGACATCCAAATGTTGGTACTGCTTTTACCTTAGCTACTATTGGTGAATTTGGTGATTTGCTAGAAATTACAGAAATCGTTTTTGAAGAAAAAGCTGGACTTGTACCGATTACTATTCGTAATGAAACTGCTAAAGCTATATGGTCTGAACTCAAAGCACCTGAAAAGCTATCTATTGGAAAATCTGTAAATGAACAGTTAGTGGCTGATGTATTGAACTTAGGCGTGAGTGATATTGTTACAGAAACGCATATGCCTCAGGTTGCATCTGTCGGATTACCTTTTTTAATAGTTGGGCTAAAAGACAGGATTGCTTTAGAAAAAGCACGCGTGAATCTAGCTGCCTTAGATAAACTTGTTGATTTAGATGTTACGCCTGATATTCATATCTATATCAAAACTCAAGATAGTAAAGATGATTTTGACATACGTGCACGAATGTTTGCACCGCTTGATGGTGTGCCTGAAGACCCTGCGACAGGTAGTGCAAATTGTGCTTTGGTGGGGATGTTGAGTCACTATAGTGAGCAAAGTAGTGTGAATTTATCTTGGAAAATTATTCAAGGTGTAGAAATGGGTAGACCCAGTGTGTTGCAAGCAAGGGCAAGTAAAGAAAATGGTGAAGTTACAGGTGTTTGGATAGCAGGGCAGTGTGTGATGGTTGCTGAAGGCTATATAACAGTCTAGATAATAACAGTCTAGATACTCACTACTTGCTTTGTAAGTTGACTGTTCTCGGTTTTTGTATACCATTCCCAAAATTTTGAAGCAGGCATAGGTTTAGCAAAGTAGAAGCCTTGTGCTTCATCGCAACCAAGCATACGCAGGAATTCAAGCTGGTCTTCTGTTTCGATACCTTCAGCTACGGTTTTTAGGTTGAGACTTTTTGCGAGTGCCAAGATGCTGGAGGCAATAGGTGCGCTCGAGCCATCGGTAATTTCATTGATAAACGATCTATCAATCTTTAGTTTATCCAAAGGTAGCTTTTGTAAATACTGTAAAGAAGAATAGCCTGTTCCAAAATCATCAATCGCTACAGTTATACCAATTGACCTAAGTGCCTCAAGACGATCAATAATCATGCTGACGTCTTTCATAACAACACTTTCGGTAACTTCTATTTCTAGTAGTTCTGGATCTAAAGAACTTTCATTGAGCGCACTGACTATCGTTTCAATAAAATCTGTGCTTCCAAATTGTATAGCAGAAATGTTAACGGCCATTTTAATAGCTTTATCACTAGTGGTTTGCGCTAGTATATTTTGCCATTCAACACTTTGCCTACAAGCTTTGTGCAGTACCCAAGTACCAATATCTAGAATAAGTTTGCTTTCTTCAGCAATGGGTATGAACTTTGCAGGTGAGATAAAACCTAATTCAGGATGATTCCAACGAAGTAAGGCTTCTACGCCGATGCATTCATTCGTAAGACAGCTCAGTTGGGGCTGGTAGTAGAGCTCGAGCCCACCCTCTTTCACTGCCTTACGTAATTCTGCTTCAAGCTCCACACGTTCTTTTGCTTTTTCTGCTAGAGCAGGTGTAAAGCTACACACACTATTTTTTCCTGAATCTTTCGCTTGGTACATAGCACTATCCGCATGTCTTAGCAAACTGCCAGCATCAGATGCATCATCAGGATAAAAGCTTATGCCAATACTTGTACCAACACGTACTGTATGATTATCAATTTTGAAAACATCTTGGAACAAACTCAAATAGCTTTGACCAATACGAATTGCCTCATCTTTGGACGGTAAATTATTAAGGATAATAGCAAACTCATCACCACCCATACGAGCTAAAATATCTGTTTGTCTAGTACGAGATGTGAGACGCTTCGCAACAATTTGTAGAAGCTTATCGCCAACATCATGTCCAAGTGTATCGTTGACATGTTTAAAACCATCTAGGTCTAAAAACATAGCAGCAAACATTTTATTGTTTTCTTTGGCATCTGCTAAGGTAGTCGTTAGTGCATCTTCAAAGAGTAATCTATTTGGTAAATCTGTAAGTGCATCGTGGTAGGCTTGGTGTTCTATTTTTTGTCTTAAGTCATATTGTGCCAAGGCAACACCTGCTTGATTTGCAACCGTTGTCAGTAAGGCAACATCCTCTTGATAGAAGTTGGCATCATCTAAACTGTTGAGCACTTGTAATATGCCAATGACTTTAGATCTATAGATAAGTGGAGCAACAATAAAACTGCCTATATTATTTCTTTTTTGTAAGGTGGCTGCTGTTTTGCCATAGTCTGTATCTTTTTGACCTAGTACTACTTCCTTATTTTCAATAGCAAAGCCTGTAGAACCATTTTGAAGCTGCTCAAAGCTAAAAGGTGGCAGGCTATCGTTGTTATGATTTGTTGTACTTACATGTTCAATATAAGCTTTGCTAAGATCAATTTTGTAGATGACTGACCAACGAGCACTTACTGCTCGGCGAATCTGTTCAGCAATATCGTCCATTAGTGTTTCTAGTTGATTACTTTCTTGAACTGAGCGGCTAATTTTAAATAAAGATTCGTTGCGAATAAGCTCTTTCTTGACCTGTTCGTGTAGCTGAGCATTTTCAATGGCAACAACAAGTAATTCCCTTACTTTTTTTAGCAGCCCAACATCTTTATAGCTAAGCGTTTTTGTGTTACTTGCTACCGTGAGTATGCCGTAGACCTTATCACTCAAAATAATCGGCATGAGTAGGACTGACTTAAATAGTTTTTTCTGGTTTTCGGTTAAGTCTAAAGGACTATCTTTACAAGGAATCAAGAGTGCTTGTTGGTGTTTTAAGACATACTCGACGGGTTTATAGCTTGTAGGGAGTTTGTCTGCAAAGCTTTCATCTACATAGCCATAGCTTGCTTTTACTGTTAAGAAATCACCTTCAAAAACTCCAAAGTTAGCATGGGAGTAATCAAAAATCTCAGATACCTTTTTAATAATTAATTGATATAGAGATTGCAAATCTAATTGACCAGAAATTGTGTTTTGGATTTCATCAAGTAGTAAAAGTTCTTGGCTACCCTGCTGAGCTTCCAAAAAGAGATTTCTGTATTCTTGCTGAACTTTTTCTTTTTCTTTGATTTTTAGTTCTGCACTTTTGTATAGCTGTGCATTGTCTAAAGCAATGGCTACTAGCTGTGCATACTTAGCAAGGTACTCTTTAGTAAATCCATCAAATTTTTTCTGAGTTTCAAAGCCAAGCCCCATGACACCTAGTACTTTACCTGAGATAAGTAAAGGCACAGCAGCAAAAGATTTTATTGTGAAAACGGGGTTTTTCAGTGCTTGGTTGTAATTTTGATAGTCTTCTACATAAATTGCTTGCGCTTTAGCCCATGCTTGTCCGACGGCACCCTAACCAAAAGCAACACTTTTTCTTTTGTCATTGATATACTTGCCTGTTTTTGCAAAATCATCTAATGTCTTTGTTTTTTCATTCACTACTAGGAGAACAACATTTTCACAGTTAAATAATTTAGCTAGTTGTTTTGCAAATGACTCTGTTAATTCTTTTATGTCAAAGCGATTTGTAATGGCTACTGAGGTTTCATGTAAAAGTTGCGAATAGGCATTTTTCCGACTGAGCTCGAGCTCTACTTCTTTACGCTCTGTAATATCAATCAGGACACCTTGAAAATAACGTACACGACCCTCAGGGTCTTGAATGATTTTTGCGTGTTCTTCGAGCCAACGATACTCACCATTTTTGGTTTTGAACCTAAAGTGGTTGATGTAGGAATTTGCGTTACTATCAATAGCTTTGGTAATTGTTTCTTGAACTCTAGCCATGTCGTCTGGGTGAACTAGGCTTATCCAGTCAATGGCATTGGAGAGTAATTCCTCAGAGCTATATCCGAGGTTAGAAATATTTTGCGATACACTTTTAAACACGATTTTGTAGGTGTCTTTTGGAAAAGTCCAACGAACTACCATGATTGGCGTATCTTCAATAAGAGAGAGATCTGAATCAGATGTTATAGGTTGACCAGCGTATCCACAGGTTTCATGCCCACAGGTTTCATCCTTATAGGCTTCATGCCCATAAGTTTCATGTTCATAAATTTTATTGTCAACTGCTTGATTGTCAGACATGTAGTCACCAGATACAGCTAGGATTCAAATATGGTTCAAGTATGGATTCAGTTCTCGATAGTTAGATATTTCTAAAATAATTGTTAACAAACGCCCTAAAATGTGTTAACAACACCAAAACTTTTCACCTCCAGTCTAACCAAAAATCATTACAGGAAACTTTCGGAAACGCTGTTCGTGTAGCTTTATTAGCACTTGCTCAACACTACCTTAAACTTGTGGAAATGAATGAAGGTAAATTTAAAGGATAGTGTACTTTGTATGTACACAAAGTTGTTGCATCAATTTAGATGGTATAGTTCAAAGCTATTTGTGAGAAACAAACTGTTAATTTTAGGCACGTTGTATCACCCTTAAAAGTAGGATAGCTAATTAAAAATGACGAAAAGCGTTGTAAATAAAGAATCAGAAGTTGTTAACCACTGGCTCGAGCTGCTTTCTCCTCTCCGTGAACGTTTAACAGGGCGGGATACACGTGGCAACATAGGCAGCTTACGCTGGTTACAAGCTGTGATTGCTGAGCGTGGTGGGCGAAGCAGCTCTGTTCGCAATATTCTTTATAAAAATTTAGGGTCTTTGGAGGAAAAGCGCCGACTTTTTGAGCTTATCAGTGAACTCTATGAGGAAGTTGGTCTAGATGCGCCAACCTCGCCTGAAGATTACAACGTAGCACAAGCCAAACGCAGTCTAGGACGAGATAAACGCTTGATTTTTGCTCGTTTTCTTCGTGAGTATCAAGCGGGTATGAAGCCACAAATCATTGTGGTAGGTACTGCCTCTACAGGCAAGCGCTTGTTGCTTGAACAATTGCGTGAACGTTTGCCGAGTAGTCTGTACATCAATTTATCCAAAGATTTAGCGCCAAGTCTTTTTAACCTTTGCCAAGATTTAGATATTGCCCATGAAGCTGACAAGCTAATGAGTCAGCTATCACCCAAACAGCCTTTTGCTTTGCAGGCTGCTTTGCAACGAGAATTTGGTCGTATACTTATCAAAGCACTGAATGCTAAAGGGGAGCTATTGCTGCTTAGAGCAGAAGTGACTGCCAACATTGTGGGTGTTCCACTGCGTAGCTCAGACGGGAGCGAAAAAGAGCTGGCTAAGTGGATTGAGCCTCTGCTAGCACGTTTAGAGATACCTTATCTAGTAGCGCTTTCAAGTAGTCCAGACCAGCTTGTCTATAGCAACTTGCGTCCGCCAAGCCGTGAAGAAGCAAGAAAGTTTTTGCGTCAACACATGCCCCAAGTACCTCAAGAGCGTTTAGAAGAAATGCTTAATCAGGTAGGGCTGAACTACGCCGAACTTGCTCGTATGAGCATGATTGAAAGTGTCAGACAGGATAAAGGCAACTTACATGAGTTAAGGGAAGATGGTGCGCTCGAGCCCTTACTGAAAACTCTAGCTACACTATCACCAGAAACAGATAGTTACATACCTGTAAGTCTTTTTGAAAAAGTAATTGGTAAATCTATTTCACAACTCAGCCATACCGAAAGAGAACTGCTTGAGCACGTTGAAGATAACGCTTTGCGTCCAGCTTTTAGGGAGTTGTTACCAGCTAGTAGTGAGTCTGGTAGTGAGGCTAATATTGAGGTTACTAGTGAGTCTGGTAGTGAAGTTAGTAGTGCAGCTAGTATTGAGGCTACTAGCGAGGATGACATCCATATCCATCAACAGGCTTTAGCCTATTTTCTTCAACACTCCAGTGACTCTATATTTCGTCTGCTACACCATGCAGAAGGCGCAAAAGAATACGATACGCTCTTAGAGCTTCTAGAAGCTGATCCTGCGCGCTTACTGCTTTTTAGTCATCTTTGGCAGAAATCTGTCGATTGGCAACAGGAGCACCGTGAGCGATTAGCATTGCTCATTTTGCAACACCGCAGCGTACAAAGTGACTATGCCCACGAAGAAACGCAAGATGTACTGAGCTATCTGGTTTCGCTTGAAGAGGGCAGCACGGCAAGCAGTTGGGCAAAAATTAAACTAGCCGAATCTTACGTAGATGCTGCTCAATACAAAGAAGCCATGACGCTTATGGAAGACTTGCCAGAATTTGCTGGTGACATTGAGGCAGAAGCTTGTTTGGTACGAGCTGCTATTTTGCGTTGGCAAGGAAACTACACAAAGGCAAAAGCCGAGGCCCGAAAAGCTAAAGAACATGTTCGTTCAGAGCTTATTCAAGATAGGGTTTCTCTTTGGCAAGGCATGGTGAGTAAAGATGCAGGTGAATTTGATGATGCCATTGAACACTTGCGAGAGGTACAGCATCATATCCTTTTACAAGGTCGTGCTAGATACCACGAAGGTGATTTGCTCATGCGGAGTGGCAAAGCCCATGAAGCGTCGGCAGCACTCGAACAAGCCATTGAGCACATGCGACTGGGTGCGCCAAAAACTGAGCTTGCAAAAATTCAAGCACGACACGGTACGGTACTGCGCCGTTTAGGGAAATTTGAAGCCTCCGATGCTGCATTTCAAGAGGCACTAAGTCATGACATTGACGCCTTTACAAAAGCGAGAATCCAATCCGAATACTCAGTGCTCTTTGCAGCAAGAGGACACCCATGGGAAGCCCTGCGCTTTGCAAGTAAATCTGAAGCTTTTTTTCGAGAAACACAAGAACGTAGTGAAGAAGCAGCCTATCGCCACAAGCGATGTCTTTATCGTTTGGCAATCGCTTACTGCGTTTGGCGTACAGGTAAGCCTTACTGCCCCCCGTTTCGTGGAGAAATAGATATTGCTACGATGCTCACGTCGGGGCTAGAAGCCAGTGAAGCTGTTGGTAGTGGTGCATCTTTACAACATGCCAAAGCTATTCTTAGAAACCTGATTACCGATACAAAGAGCTTAAAACATTTGAGCCACAGGTATGAAAGTTTATATATAGATGCGAATATTGCCTTGGCACTGGTGTCGACTCCTAGAAAGGCACTCGTTCTTCTGACAGATGCACAGGAGGGCTCGAGCCGCTTTCTACAACTCCAAGCACAACTGGCACTTACCGAAGCACTCCTAAGAGCAGACAAAGCTGCTGAAGCTGCTGCCCAGCTGGCTGTAATCAGAACCTTACCCCCTGACCCCAGCATCCGAGCTTGGAAAGCGTTGCTTGAAGCAGAGATGCTGCTCATGCTTGGACAAGCTGAATTAGTTATGGATGTTATAGATGAATGTCTGGACATACCAACAGCCTTGCGTGTTCAGCTAGGGAGGATTTTAGGGCAAGTGTTGCAAGATAGAAGTTATCCTGAACTGGCTAAACACTGGTTGGGTACAGACAATATTTTTGGTGTTTTAGAGCTACCTGAAGCACTTGCTTTACATTTCGAGACTTTAGAAATTATGTGACATCAGCATAGTGCTGAATCACATAGTGACCTTAAAACCATCAAAACCAGTAATAGTTAAGTGCTTGTTACTGTTCGTTACTTAGATTTACAGATTTTTGAATTTTCTGGCGAATTGTTCCACAAAAAGTACACAGCTTTAATGAATTTGAGTGACAGATGTGCATAGTCAGCGTGTGTACTTTAGCCGTACAGTGTTAGTTAAGTACACGTTTCTTACTTGAATACAAAAACAAAACTATATGAATTTAACAAATAAATTATTGGAGGCACTATGACTAGAATTGAGGCTATTCAAGCGCTCGAGCTTTTCGACTCCCGCGGTAATCCAACAGTTGGGGCAACGGTTACCCTAGAATCTGGCGTTAAGGCTAGCGCCTTTGTGCCTTCTGGTGCATCAACAGGTGAACACGAAGCTGTAGAGCTACGTGACGGTGGTCAGCGTCTTATGGGCAAGGGTGTTAGCAAAGCGGTTGAGAATGTCAACACACAAATCGCTGAGGCACTCATTGGCAAAGATGCGTTTAACCAAACAGAGATAGATAGCATCATGCTCGAGCTAGACGGTACAGACAATAAAGCAAACTTAGGTGCTAATGCAATCCTTTCGGTGTCACTTGCTTGTGCAAGAGCTGTAGCACAAGTCTACGAGCAACCACTCTACCGCTACCTTGGTGGTAACAATGCCAAGGTGTTGCCTGTTCCTATGATGAACGTTATCAATGGTGGTGCTCACGCAGACAACAAAGTAGATATGCAAGAATTTATGCTTGCACCTATCGGCTTTGATACTTTTGGCGATGCACTCCGTGCAGGCGTAGAAACTTTTCATGCACTTAAAAAAGTACTTTCTTCAAAAGGCTACAACACAAACGTTGGCGATGAAGGTGGTTTCGCACCAGACTTAGGCTCGAATGAAGAAGCTATTGAAGTTATCTTAAAAGCTATCGAAAATGCAGGCTACAGCGTAGGTGATGAAATCGCTCTAGGTCTTGACCCTGCTGCAACAGAGTTCTATAAAGATGGCAATTATCACCTAGAGGCTGAAGGCAAAACCTACAGCTCGGATGAAATGGTTGCTTACTGGGCAGATTGGACAAAACGCTATCCTATTGTTTCTATCGAAGATGGTCTTGCAGAAGATGACTGGGCAGCATGGGCAAAACTCACCACTGAAATTGGCGATACCTGTCAGATTGTTGGCGATGATTTGTTCGTAACAAATGTTGACCGTTTGCAGCGCGGTATCGATGAAAAGGTTGGCAATGCTATTCTTGTAAAAGTAAACCAAATTGGTACGCTTAGCGAGTCTATGGACGCTATTGAACTTGCAAAATCAGCAGGCTACCGCAGCATGATTAGCCACCGTAGTGGAGAAACTGAAGATAGCTTTATTGCTGACTTGGCAGTGGCTGTCAATGCAGGGCAAATCAAAACAGGTTCTGCGAGCCGTAGTGACCGCATTGCAAAATACAACCGCTTACTTATGATTGAACAAGAGTTGGGTGACAGCGCAGTTTACTTAGGTAAACGTGCTTTCGCAAAATAAATTATCATGCCAAGACGCACACGAATTGTAGCAACACTAGGTCCAGGTAGTGGTAATCCAGAGATGATAGCAAAACTCATCGATGCTGGTGTAAATGTTTTTAGACTTAACTTCTCACATGGTAAGCAAGAAGATCACAAAGCACGTGTTCAAGAGATTCGTGAAGCAGCGAAAAAGATTAATCGTCCAATTGCAATTTTGCAAGATTTGCAAGGTCCGAAGATTCGCACAGGTGTCTTTGCTGATGGCAAAGTTACTTTAGAAGTTGGACAAAGTTTCAAACTGAGCTGTGACGACGACACGCCAGGAGATGAAACACGTGTAGGTGTCACCTATAAAGGTCTTTGCAATGATGTACACGTTGGCGATGACTTGCTTCTTGATGATGGTCGTTTGCGTTTAACCGTTACAGGTTTTGATGGAAACTGCATCGTCACAAAAGTAATTATTGGTGGAATTTTATCTAACAATAAAGGTATCAATATTCCACAAGCTGATTTGAGCATACCTGCCCTTACAGATAAAGATGTCGAAGATTTGCTTTTTGGAGCTGAGCTAGATGTTGACTGGGTAGCGATTAGTTTTGTACGCAATCGTGACGATTTGCTACTCGCAAGACACTACTTAGCCAGAGCAAATTCAAGAGCTAAGCTGATGGCAAAAATTGAAAAGCCAACGGCTGTTGAACGCTTTGATGAAATCCTTGAAGAGGTTGATGGCATCATGGTTGCTCGTGGTGATTTAGGTGTGGAGCTGCCACCTGAAGAAGTGCCTCGTATTCAAAAAATGCTTATTGAAAAATGTGTAGAAGCAGGCAAGCCTGTAGTCACAGCGACACAGATGCTTGAAAGCATGATTGAAAGCCCAACCCCAACTCGTGCAGAAGCGAGTGATGTTGCCAATGCCATCTATGATGGTACCGATGCAGTGATGCTCTCAGCAGAAACTGCTGTTGGACAATACCCTGTTGAAGCTGTTCGGATGATGCACCGCATTGCCAAAACAGTTGAGGCAGATGCAAACTTTCAACAGAACATGCGTGAGCACCGACCACGTGCTGGCAACAACACACCTGATGCTGTTGCTTTAGCATCTTGTCAAATGGCCTATAATTTATCAGCAGATCTCATCATAGTCTTTTCTGCTAGTGGAAATACAGCACTGCGTGTTTCACGCTATCGTCCTGCTACGCCTATTGTGATGATTACCCCAAATGATAAAGCTTTTAACCAGATGGCTATCGCATGGGGTGTGCGTGTGAGCATGAGTGAAGACATCAAGAACACTGATGAAATGGTTGAGGTAGCCGAAAAAGTTATTCGTAATGAAAACATCAAAATTCAAAAGGATGGTCGCTATATTGTGACTGCAGGTGTTCCTTTTGGAATGCGTGGTACGACAAACATGATTCGGGTGGAGAAGTTTAGAGGCTAGAGGCTAGTGGCTAGTTTAAGGGGCTAGTTTAAAACTTGCTGGCAATAAAGACAATGAAATAGCCCCTTTCTTTTTTATGGAAAGGGGCTATTTTTCGTTATAACGAAATGTTGTTTTTAGGAAAGTTCCTTACTCACCAGAAGCTGTCATAACTACATCTTCACCATCTAAGAGTTTATTGTTCTTCTCTGCTGAAATGAGCACATCACTGAAGGTCTGTGTTGCATAGCCATCAAGGCTCATGGTCACAGTATAGCTACCTTCGTTGAGAGTGATGATTTTATAGCTTCCATCGCTGTCTGTTTTTGTTTCTGTAATTGCTTCACCAGATGCATCGGTAATAGCCACAAATACATCTTCTAAAGGATTACCATCGCTATCAACAACGTTGCCTTTAAGCGTGCCTGATAAGCTCGTTGCACGAATTGCTGTTGAAGCCATACTGTAGCGACCTTTGCCGTTTTCTTTTACTCGTCTAGCATTGAAGTCTAAAATGACTTCGCTACTTTGACCGTTAGCAGCAACCAATGGCGGTTTGATATTTATTTTTAAACCAGATTTTGCTCCGCCTGGAATTATAATTTCCTTTTCTTCTCCATCTATAGTGATGGTTGCACTTTCAATAATAAAACGAAGTTGACGGTAGGTACCATCAGGAATTGTTGCATCTGCTAAAAGCGCTGTCTGACCGTTTTGCAGTTGAAGAACATCAAAACTACCGCCTTCT
>CALGZD010000429.1 GCA_937934635.1 uncultured Deinococcales bacterium | reverse complement strand
TCTGCCCCAGAAGCAGATCTTGTATATCCTGTAATCCAAAAAGAAGATTCTTTAAAGGCATTTCCTGAACTTACGAGGACTTATGCACGATTACAAGAAGGGCGTTTTACAGGGGGGAATTTAGTGTTGGTGAAGGCAGAGGTAGTTGAGAGGCTCGAGCCCTTCATTCGGCGCATGTACAACGCCCGAAAGAGTCCACTCAACCTAGCAACAATTTTGGGCATTCCTTTCACCTTAAGGTTTTTACTAGGTCAACTTTCACTTAGAGATGTTGAAGCACATGTCAGCAAACTATTAGAGCTTGAAGTTAAAGCCGTCCCAACGCCATTTGCAAGCATTGCAGCAGATATTGATAAAGCAGAGCATCTAGAAACTTGAAGATCTAGAAACTTGAAGATCTAAAAGCTAGCGCTTTTTCCTGACACCTTCTTTAAATTCGGAAGGTGCTAAGGGTAAATAAGGCGCAGCATCAACATACAAATCATCAGCCTTAAACAAGCCCATTTCAATACGTTTATTAGCAGCTAAGGCAATCATCGCACCATTATCAGTTGCTAGTTTCAGGGGTGGAAAAATCACCTCTAACTCAGTTTCAGCAAAGGCTTCTCGCAATCGCTTATTGGCAGCTACACCACCTGCAACAACCAATTTTGTTAACCCTGTCGCTTTAGCAGCTTTTTGACAAACATAAACTAGATGGTCCACAACAGTATATTGAAAACAGGCAGCCACATCTTCAGGCTTGGCTTCAGGTTGTTTTTCGACTAAAGTAGCTACCGCTGTTTTCAAACCACTCAATGAAAAATTGAATTCTTTCTGCTGTTTCAATGGTCTAGTAAATGCAAAAGCATGTTCATCGCCTTGCTCCGCTGCTTTACCAATCACTGGTCCACCTGGATAGCCTAACTCAAGCAAACGGGCAACCTTATCAAAAGCCTCACCAGCAGCGTCATCCAAACTGCGCCCTAGCTGATGGTAATGCCCCCAAGCTTTAACTTCAAAAAGACTGGTGTGCCCACCTGACGCAATAAGCGCCATAAAAGGAGACTGCAAATCAACATCAGGACTATCTTCTAAAACCGTCAAACTAGATGCAATGTGTCCTTCGATATGGTGAATAGCCACAAAGGGAATATCTCTTGCCCAAGCAATAGACTTTGCGAAATTCAAACCAACAAGGAGAGCACCTATCAAACCTGGACCATAGGTTGCAGCAATAACATCAATATCGTCAAGCGAAAGCTTAGCTTGCTCTAAGGCAGTGTCAAGAACAGACTCGATAACGTTCAAGTGCTCACGACTTGCCTCTTCAGGCATGATGCCACCATACTTAGCATGAAGTGCCGTTTGCGAAGCAACAACGTTTGCAAGAACAGCATTGCCTTGTGTGATACCAATACCAGTATCATCACAGGAAGTATCTATACCCAAAATAATAGGTGGTTGTTGAAAGTTTGAAATATCTCCAGACACGGTTTAAGTTTATCGTGTTTCGTTTAGGATTAACATAGTTCTTACAAACGACCTGTGTTAACCAACACCTGTGTTAACCAACACCTATGTTAGCTAATATCTGTGTTAGCAATTATCCAACATAGACTTAGCAAAAGGTTTAGGCTTAGGTAATGGCACTCGCTTTTCTTCAACTAAAAACATCCCACATAGTTTTACAATCAATCCTGTTGCTATGTTTATTACTACTATTTGTTCCATCACAAGCTCAAAATGCTTCTTCATCACAAACAGAAATAAACCAAGAAAACATACAAGGTATTGAAACCGTTACCGATGCGGTTCGAGAGCAAATTCAAGAACAACAACAAGAAGAAACCGAAGTCGCGATAGTCGAAGAAGATGCCCAACTGACAACACGAATCAGTACAGTCCTTAAAAATGTAGATGATTTTTCCGAAGTACAAGTTGCGGTCACGGCTGGTGTCGTCAAACTCACAGGTACTGTAAGTAAACAAGAAAGTAAGCAGGCCGCTGCTGAGCTTGCTAGAAGTTTTGACGGTGTTTTATACGTCGATAATGACATCATCCGTACTGCCGATGTTGAAGATAATGTTTTACCAATTATTCAAAAAGCAAGAAGCTACGCCTCAGAAACAGTTGCAAGACTGCCAATTATTGCTATTGCACTATTGGTACTATTTGCCTTCTGGTTACTCAGTCGATTCATTGCACGCTGGGATGGACCGTTTAACCGCATGGGTGCAAACAAGCTTATTCAGAGCTTGGTACAACAATTATTCAGCACTTTAGTGTTTATCATCGGTTTGCTACTAGCTATAGACATTGTTGAAGCAACACCATTAGTTGGTGCAGTTCTCGGTACAGCAGGCATTGCAGGTATTGCCATTGGTTTTGCCTTTAGGAATATCGTTGAAAATTATTTGGCAGGCATTCTACTTTCACTCAGACAACCTTTTGCCATGAATGATTTTATCAAGATTGATACCTTCGAAGGGAAAGTTGTGCGTTTAACCCCTAGAGAAGTCTTATTGATGACCTATCAAGGCGATCACGTTCGCATTCCTAACAGCAAAGTTTTTAATAGCGTTGTTTATAACTATACAAAGAATCCAAAACGTCGCTTTGATTTTAACATCAATATTGATGCTAAATCTGACATACTCAAAGCTCAGCACGTAGCTACTGAAACCATTGCAACTATGACAGGTGTGTTGGCAGATCCTAGTGTTGGCTCACTGATAAAAGACCACATCGAAAACTTTATGGTCATCAATTTCCATGGCTGGATTGACCAACGAGAAGTTAGTTATAGCAAAGTTAGAAGCGAAGCCATTCGCTTAGTAAAACTTGCTTTAGATGAAGCTGACTTGCGCCATGAGCACGTTGCGGAATCACTCTTAGAAAATACATCAAGGTCTGAACATAGCAAACATAGTGAACATGGCGAACATGGCGAACATGGCATTCAAAATACAGAAGTCATTCACAAACACACTGAAGAAGAAAAAACTGTTCAAGATGTATCCGTTGACACAACCATTGACGAACAAATCATCGAAGAACTGGACTCTTCAGATGAAGAAAACTTACTTGAAGAGGTTAGAATAGTTGCTGCCAATGACTAAACATCTACTTTTTCCCTAACAAAACACTACGATTTAGCTTTCATAATTTCAGGAAGGCATAGTCCGCCTCCTAAAAAAGTACCTCTGGAGCTTTAGATAATGAATCCAAAAAGCATACTGAACATGACGATTACAATCCTAATTGTCTTATTCCTACTGGTTTTTGCAGCATGGATTTACAGAGGTGTAAGTAGAGGTGTAAGTGCAGAGCGTCCACCTCAACAATCAAGTAGAAGCTATGCTCCCCAGCAAAGTACTGAACACAGTCCTGAACACAGTCCTAGATATACTGTCGAGTCACGGTTTGTAGGTTTTGAGAAAAAATAATTGGCATTTGTATTATTAATGCTAGCGCTATTGATTTGGTCTTAATATCTCTACTAAAGCGCTTATGCCTTAAACGGTAATTCGAAAACTTTTCTGGCTAATGGAATCTTTTTTGCAACTGCTAAATATAGTAGCTTTTAGCTATGACCTCACCTGCTGACACGCTAGAGCTATACCACAGGCTCGAGCCCACCCAACACCACAACCTCACCTACCACCATAAACGTGGTGCAAAAGACTATCCATTTCTAAGAGCCGAAATAGAACTACTTCTTAAA
>CALGZD010000428.1 GCA_937934635.1 uncultured Deinococcales bacterium | reverse complement strand
AGCACGAACCTACCAAGAGCTTGGTGATAATGTCTTAGCACTGCGTTTTTGGCGTAGGGCGCAGGCACTTTCACCAAATGATGAAAGCATCAGCTACTTTATTCGTTTGCTTTCTGGTGAAATCGATCCACCACCTTTACCCGTGAATCAATCACAAGCAAATCAAACTTTACTTCAGCAAACGCAGTTTCCCGGTACTCAACAGCAAACTACTAATCAGCAAAGTCAACAGAATTTTCAACAAAACTTTCAACAACAAACAGGACAGGGACAAGTGCTGACTCAAATACCTGTACAGAATCAAAATCGGGCACAAAATCAGGCACAAATACCAGCTCAGCTACCGCCTGCACAAACAACAACACAAACTACAAATACATCTGGTCAGTCACAACAAGCGCCAGCAACATCAACAAGTTTTCAAAGTCCTGCAACCTCAACTGCACAGCAACAGACAACAGCGGGTGCATTTAGGGCTGCACTTGAAGCCTACCGAGTTGAAGACTATGACGGTGCTGTTGACCAGCTAGATGCAGTGCTAGCTCGTAACCCAAATAGTGCAAGGGCTTGGGGTTGGTTAGGTCGTATTCACTTTGAACAATCCGATTTTGTTAAGGCAGCGCTTTACTATGAAAAAGCTGCTGAACTTGAACCGACCAATGAAGACTATCAACTCTTTGCAGCCGAAGCTGCACGTCTTCTCAACTAAATGATTGACTAGGAAGTACTTGTGCTGTATGACCGTGAGATTTTAGAAGCAAATGAACGAAAAATTTTAGCTGCCTATGCAGCCTTTGCTGCTGACTCTCGCGGTCGGAGCTTTCCTGAAGAGGAGTCGCGCTTTCGAACTGCCTTTCAAAAAGATAGAGATAGGGTAATTCACACCTCTGCTTTTAGGCGTTTAGAATATAAAACACAAGTTTTTGTGAATAATCAGGGTGATTATTACCGTACTCGATTAACCCACACCCTAGAAGTTGCCCAAGTTGCTAAGAGCATTAGTCGTGCTTTAGGTCTGAATGAAGACTTAACCGAGACGATTGCCTTAGCGCATGATCTTGGGCATCCTCCTTTTGGTCATGCTGGTGAGCGTGCGCTTAATCGTTTAGCCAAAGATGTTGGAGGCTTTGACCACAACAAGCAGTCGCTCCGTGTTGTTACTAAGTTAGAAAATAGATATAAAGATTTCTTGGGTTTGAATCTTTCTTGGGAAACACTTGAAGGCATTATGAAACACGAAGTTGACTTGGATGCTGCTGGTGAAGAGTGGGAAGAGATGTGGGAACCTGACTTGCAACCCACGCTTGAAGCACAAATTGTAGATTTGAGTGATGCTATTGCCTACAATGCTCATGACCTTGATGATGGTTTGGCAAGTGGTCACTTAGAAGCTGAGCAGCTTGAAGAAGTTGAATTAGTATCGCTTATGCTTGAACGTCTTGATTTAAAGGTTGGTGATTTGCGTCAGCGCAAGAGCCGCTTTCTTTTGATTCGTGAATTATTGGGTGCAATGATTGCTAGTGCGATTCGTGCGACGAATAGCCAGCTTGAAGAGCTGAACGTGCAAACACTACAAGATATACGTTCTGCACCGAGGAAATTGGCAGGGCTCGAGCCCGATATGAAGCACATGACTAAAGCGCTTAAGGGGTTTCTTTACCAAAACCTATACTTTCACTTTAGGCAAAAACGTATGGGTCATAAAGCTGAATATATCCTAGAACGTATTTTTGATGCCTACCACCAAGAACCAAAGATGTTACCCTTTGAAGTACAAGCTGCTATTGAAGATGTGGGCTTGACCAGAGCAATAACTGATTATATGTCGATGATGACAGATAGATATGCTGCTGATGAATATCGGAAGTTGTTCGAACCACACACATTAACCTAATAAATGCTAGACCTAAATACTAGCCTAATAACCTAAAGCAAGATTACTTTAAAGGAGTTAATAATGTTAAAGTCTTTTTGGAATTTGTCGTTAAGTGCCTTTATCAAAAAATCGCCCAACGCTTTAGGGTTACTTGTGGTTTTAGGATTGTTGCTAGGATTATTATTAAGTGCCTGTTCTCAACCAGCACCCGAGCCACTGCCAGAAAATGCAACTATAGAATTAACAAATACGAGTGTTTTAAAAACTGATGTTCTTGGAAGTGATGATTCATCTGAAGTTTTATCAGAAATTTTATCAGAAGTTTTGACTGTAGCGTTGCTTTATGTACTAAATGTTGAGCAATCTGGACAGTTTCAATTGGTAGCAGGTGCAGCCGACAATGCCCTCTTCGAGATTCAAAGCGATAGGTTGCAATTAAAACAAGCTGCAGCACAAGACAGCTACACTGTTTCAGTTCGTTGGAGGGCTGATTCAGGTGCAAGCATTAGTAAAGACTTTTCTCTTCAAACGGTGGATGCTAACCGTATTGTACCCAGTCAACGTTTTGGAGATGTTGCCTACATAGGTCAGTCAGGTGAAGATTTTAGACAACTAGCACCTGATAGGCGGGTAACTTTTACAGGATACGAGCGTTACTACTTTA
>CALGZD010000427.1 GCA_937934635.1 uncultured Deinococcales bacterium | reverse complement strand
CTTGTTTAGATTACCTCGCCCTGTAGTGAGAGTTCCACCGTTTGCAGCATAGTAGCTGTAATCATTGTTAAACCCACTGTTGCTATCAAAATCTCCTACAAACTCTGTACGAGTACGGTCAGGATAGTAAACAACGAGGTTTGCATTTTTAGTAAAGAGTCCACTCGTACTTGCGCTGGCAATTGTTTGGCTCGAGCCTTGAATTTCACCATAGTACTCAAGTCCTGAACCGCGGTTAAAGTAAACCTGACCACTGATTCGACCACCACTATCACTTAGCTGCATACAAAGTGGCACACTCATCGTATTTTCTCTATTGACTAAGCTACCTTGCCAAATACCTGAGATATTCACGCTAGCGTTTGCCGTTGTAGCAGTAGTTGTTGCAGTCGATGTAGTCGTGTTACTAACCGTAACTGCTGACGCACCTACACACTCAGGACGTGTGCTGTTGGCGGGTGTTGAGCAATAAGCTGGGAATGAGCTGTTTAACGGTGTTGTTGTCAGTGGTGTTGTTGTTGTAGTCGCTGTTAC
Source organism: uncultured Deinococcales bacterium (assembly GCA_937934635.1). Next base: position 3,171 of record CALGZD010000427.1, on the reverse strand, counting down.
GTTGATGTTTGGCGTGCCTGTAGTTACAGTAGCGCCTGTACATTCGGGGCGGGTGCTGTATGTAACGGTTGAGCAATAGGCTGGAAGAGAGCTATTGCTTGGTGCAGTTGTTGTAACCGTTGCTGCACCACCACATTCTGGGCGGGTGCTATTTGCAGGGGTTGTGCAGTAAGCAGGATAGGTGCTCGAGCTCGTCACTGTGTTTTGCACACCAGTATATTGCACACCAGTACCACCACATTCAGTTCTATAGCTATATTGTGAACTTGAGCAATAATCTGGTCTACCAGTTACTTGTGTCGTTGTAGTAGCTGTAGTCGTGGAAGTTGTAGTTGCCGTACCATTTCCACCACATGCAGTTAGATATGAATTAGCAGGGTTACTACAGTAACTAGGGTAAGAACTGGTGCTACTTGTCGCCACACCGTTACCACCACAAGCAATCAAGTGACTGTAAGTTGCATCCGAACAATAGCTTGGATAGCCCGTAGTTGTAGGTGGGATACCACTACCGCCACAGTCTTGCCTATAGCTGTATTGTGCTAAAGCGCAATAACTTGGAAGATTATTGCTCATTAGACTATTAGACGTCGTATTGCTAGTAGTATTACCTGTCAAGCTATCTAAAGTCACATTGTTAGCACTGTAGCCAAGGCATTCCTGACGCGTACTGTTCGCTGCAAATGCGCAGTAAGAAGGATAGCTGCCTGTATACGAGTCAGGCGTTACTGTGGTTTGTGGGTACGGATCGTAAGCACTACTTGCTGCATTAGAATTGTTTGGCACACAAGCAGTCATGAGTAAAAGTGACAACACTAGCAGTGTTGATGAAATAAATTTATAAAATAATCTAGTCATATCATAAGACCTCTCTAGCCAACACTAGACAAGTAACCAGTAATTCTGGTTTTTCAGCGTTGACTACTATCGTCTTTAACGAGTTAGACTATTTTAGATTAATGTCATTACAGAACTATTAAGGAATTTTTACATTTTTCACATAATTTAGCTTTGCAGCCATTTACGTTACCTAAAATCGCTCTAAACACACTACGTTTATACTGTTTTAAGAGAAATCCAGTTATTTTGTATACTATAAGCGTTTCCACGTAATGTTGACCCATACTAAATGAGTTCGTCCCTACTCGCACTGTGTGGTTTTCACAGACATCTGCATCGCCGATTAACTGACTTAGGTCAGTTAATCGTGGAAGAGCTTTATATAAACTACCTAATGCAAAAGCAAAAAAATCGAAAACCCTCTCACATGAAAGTTTTCGATCTTAATATTAGCTTAGTATTAGCCTATTAGGACTAGCTTATAGTGACTAAATCAAAAAGCACACAAATTGATACAAAAATCTGGTACACCCTTTAATTACATAGATGCATCAATAGCAAACTCGCTAAGTTTATGATGATTAAAACTATAGTGACCACGTGTACCACTAATTGAACCTGCGGAACGCATCTCACCTAAAATGGCAGTTGTCGTTTCTCTGGCTGCTCCAATCATCGAAGCAAGATTTTCATGTGTAAGAGGAAGCGTAATATGTACATTGCCGTCTTCACTAACATTGCCAAAGCGCTCACCGAGTCGCAGTAGCGTGCGTGCAAGACGTGCATTTACAGGTAACTCTGTATCTTCAAGTGCTTCACAAGCACGTTGTAGATGAAGACCTGCTGCCACGTGAAGCGCATTTTGCAGTACTGGATCAGCATTTTCACTAGGTACAACGCTTACCTTAACGCGGTGACTTAGTGCTTCAGCAGTATCTTTATAGCTTTCGTAAGCTGGTGTCAGTGCACCAATAAAATCACCAGGACCAGCAATACTAATAATACGCTCTCGACCTGTGAACATATCAATACTGAGTTTAAAAAGACCTTCTTCGATGCGAAATACAGCTTCTGCTTCATCTCCTACAAGATAGAGCGTATCACCCTTAGATAACTCTCTAACATGATACTTCTCTAAACTTACATCAACGAGGGGTAAGTCATTCTCTTTGTTATTGTATATACTTCCAAAAGGTCCAGTCATCTTTATAGTATACCCTCTTTCATCAACTAAATGTTAGTAACAAATACCTTAGATTTTAAGTGTATCTAATTCAACTAAAACTAACCTAAAATCTAGCGAATAATATGCAATTATATAACTTGCTTAGCAGTTTGATATCACCCTTAAGTAGGATATTTGAACATTGCTTGAGTTAAGTTCTCAGTAAGTTTCAAGGTAAGTTCCTAATGTCATTTTGAACGTAATAAAATGGAGTGAAAAATCTCGGGAAAGTATGTTAGCAACTGTCGTTTTTCTTGAATTTTTATCGAGATTCTTCGCCTTGCTCAGAATGACAAGTCTTTACCCCCTCAATATAATTCTGAACTTAACAGGGAAAAATGAGAAATCTCGTTTTATACATTCTAGACCATCCATACTAAACCTAGACCATCCATACTAAACAAAGATGCTTCGTACTGTTCAGAATGGCACAGCTTTACACCCAACTATTAATAAAACCCTTACACATCAGTTTTCGAACAATCTTTCAAAAGTAGCTATAGGATTATGTGAAATACGGCGTTCCTCACAGTTTTTACGACTGCCACACAAAGAAACATATTTAAAATGCTGCCTATCTTCTGGTACGTGAGCACGGTACATGACCATATGGCTACGTTGTGCGCTATGGTGACATAAATCGCAAGAAAGGAGTGTGCCACTCTCTCCAGAACGCTCAATTGGCGTGAGTACGACTCTTTTTTCAAAAGAAATATGCTTTATTTCTAATTTGCCATCACCAATGTCTTCTACAATATAGCGTCTTTCCCGTGGAACCAGTTGCTCTTTAGTAGCAGGAAAGAATTCAAGCACAATCTCCCGATCACTGAAGGTTACTTCTTCATCTCTATCTTTCATGTAGCGCCAAGTATAGCGCAAATCCCCTTATTGGTCTTGTGTAATATCAACTTGTGGTACTCATGGCATTTGCATTAATGAACCCCACAGCATTGATAGATGATTTAAGCTCATATTGTTATATATTCTCTAACATGCAAATGCACCCTTTCTACAGTTCCCTCATTTTTTAGTAACACTTCGTCTGTTAGCATTCTGATGCTATAAGCTCTTCCACGATTAACTGACCTAAGTCAGTTAATCGGCGA
>CALGZD010000426.1 GCA_937934635.1 uncultured Deinococcales bacterium | reverse complement strand
ACTTGTATAAGAAGTTTGAACTAAAACAAGTTTAAACTGTAAGAAAGCGAAGCCTGAGAAAAAGCCTGTATTCTTACTAGGTCAGAAAGACCGTGTGCGAGATAAGGCAAACTCAGGCTGTTTTCTAAAACAGAACAGTATCTTAAGGTGATGAGAACCTGTATAAACAAGAGAGTGTTAAAGAAAACATCGCTTTCAATAAACAAGGAGGCAATGATGTACCTCGGTATAGATATTAGCAAAGATAGCTTAGATTGTCACAAGGTATGTGAAGATAAGAATATATCAAAGCAGTTCAAAAATGATAGTCAGGGTATCAAGGCATTAGTTGGATGGTCAGTAGATTGTAAACAAGTTGTGATGGAAGCAACGGGTGTATATTGGCAAGCTTGTGCTTTTGCTATACATGAAGCTGGTATTGCTGTAAGTGTTGTTAATCCAGCTCAAGTCAAACGTTTTGGACAATCAAAACTTATCAGAGGTAAGACAGATAAAATGGATGCTAAGTTGATAGCTGAATTTGCTAGGACGATGAAACCCAAGCTTTGGCAACCACCATCTACAGATTACCAAAACCTCCAACTACTCGTCAGAGAGCGAGAATCTCTAGTTATACTCCTAACCCAAATTAAGAATCAAAAACATGCTCATACCTATAGACAACATTGTCCTGATACTATTTTAACGTTACTTGAAGAACATATTGGTCTTTTAAAATCACAGATTAAGTGTCTAGAAAAAGAAATTCAAAAACTTTGTATGACATATCTCAAAGATAGCTATCAAAGTTTACAAAGCATTCCTGGTATTGGTCCTGTAACTGCTTCGGTCTTATTTGCTGAGACTTTTGGGCTTCACCACTTTTACGATGCAAAGCAACTTACTGCTTATGCTGGTATTGCACCTGCTCCTAATCAATCTGGTAAGTTTAAAGGTCAATCCTCAATTTCTAAAATAGGTAACAAACGTATTCGTAAAGCCTTTTACATGGCTGCTTTACAAGCTAGAAAACACTCTATCTTCAAAGACCTTTATGAACGTATTCTCAATCGTTCTAACTCCAAAAAACTTGCCCTTATTGCTGTCGCTCGTAAACTTCTCGTTATTGCTTTTACCTTAGCTAAATCTAAACAACCTTTTGATCCTAATTATCTTTCTTCTAGCACTTGACATTCCATGGGTAGACACAGTATCTCGCCTCCGCTCGCCGATTAACTGACTAGGGTCAGTTAATCGTGGAAGAGTTATTAATACCAATGTGACCTGTCGCAGTATACGCAGTCAATCATTAATAAATTATTTCAAATTTAGGTAATTGCTTAGATTATTCGTTGTCTGGTCGTTTTGGTAAATACAAAACGAGTAAACCTTCCCGTAAGTGTGCAGTGACGTCGTCTCGCATTACGTCTACAGGTAGGGTTATTGTTCTTTGGACAAGTCCTGCGGAGCGCTCGTTCATGACAGCTTCTTTGTGTCGTCTTTCAACCGTTTCACGCACATTCGGTTCTACAAAAGATTCTCTGATGCCAGCTACTGTGACTTCACGCCCTTGGATGGCGATCTCGAGCTTATCTTGCGACACACCCGGAAGTTCCATAACCAAAGTGTAATTATTATCTTCGTCGATTAAATCAACCTTTGGAACATCATGCCCTAGTTGTTCACTAAGCTTAGTGACTTTTTCTCGCAACGCCAAGATTTCATGTAAATCTCGTAAAGTATTATCATCTTCTGTAGGCAGTTTCTTTTTCTCTAAATCCATAGTATTTCCACAGTATTTGTATAGCATTTTGATAAATATTTGTATAGTCTTTCTCGAAAGTAATGCTATTTTAGCACGTTTTAGCTAAAAATGTGAGTCTTTTAGGGTCAAGCAATATATGCTTAATAGGTGCATCCTTATATTGGATGCCAAACTAAATTTAGTTGTAAGGATTTTTGGGGAAATGTTGCACCTTGGCGGTTTTTTCGCAAAGCTCAAAAACACGCTACCCTTGATTACATCTAGTTTAGAGATGCACCTACACTTAATGGATTCTAGTGCTGACATATGTGCAGTTAAAACAAGCCTCCTGAGGAGTGAGGAGGCTTGGGAAATAGGGTTGGGTATTGCTAAGAAAGGAAGGAGTTGAATATTTGGTTGTAAAGGAGCTTCTCTTGTTGGAGTTTAGATACTAGTGTGTATCTCTGAGGTATATCCTTGAGTGTCGTAGTATTGATAGAAGTTATATCTCCTTTACTGGATCTAGTTTAATTTAGTAGGCTGCGCCCTAGCCTGAATGAAGCTGGAAGTTTGCTCAGATGAATAGTTGCAGACTGCTAGAGAGGTGGCGGCAGCAGGCACGCATCTTGAAGAGGAGTATGTTCTGTTTCTGTGTCAGATTGCATAGCTCAGATTGCATAGTGAAAGTAACATGTTGCGTACGATTTCTAACCTTGAGTATTGCTTTATCTCTTTCCTCATCAAATTCAGGTATCCTAGTAACGGTTTGAAAATATTAGCTTCAGATGGGAAGGTTTATGTTTAAAATAAGTAAAAAAATGACTGCTTTAGCTTTAACAGCAGTAACACTACTTTTACTAACGCCTTTGAGCTTTGCTCAAGAAAATGCAACTGAAAATGCTATCGACTATAGCATTCAACCTTCATTAGGCAATGATAACGCTCCAGCAAAAGTTATGCTCTTTGAAGACTTTACGTGCTCACACTGCGCTACCTTCACTGAGCAAGTGCTTCCAAAGCTTAAAGAAGAGTTTTTAGAAAATGGTCAGGCAGAGTTTTTCTTCATCAATAATCAGTTCTTAGGACCAAACTCAATCATGGCTGGTATGGCTGGCGAATGTGCTTACGAACAAGACGAAGCACTTTTTTGGGATTACAAGACAATCCTTTTCCGTGCCCAAAATCAAATTAGGTACGATGCTGCAACACTGGCTAGCCTAGTAGCAAGCGTTCCTGGTTTAGACCAAGCTGCTATGGAAAGCTGTATCAGTGAGCGTCGTCATATGCAAACTGTAAATGATGATTTGTTATTTGCAAAAGGCTTAGGCGTAACATCAACGCCAACCGTTTTTGTAAATGGTCAAATGGTTGTTGTTGAATATAACAATGAAAGTGACCCAATGGATCAGTTTCAAGCAGGTATTGCCAGAGATATTCTTGCAGCAGTGGCAGCAGCTCCTGCCCCAGCAGAAGCACCAGTAGCAGCACCAGAAGCTCCTTTAGCAGCGCCAACATCAGAAACTGAAGAGACTTCTAGCGAAGAGTCAAATCAGTAATAGATTATTGACTATAAAGTTTGACTATAAAGTTCAAGCGAGTCCTCGTATTTGGGGGGCTCGTTTTGTTTTGGTAGTATAGCTGTGCAATACTTAGTTAGTGCCTATGACAATATCGACAATATTTGATTCTATCCGTACCGCTTGTTCTCAACTTAGCACTGTTTCGCAATATGTTCACCTAAATGAAGATAAATTAGCTGAGTATGCAGCGTCGTTAAAGCAAGAAGAAAGCTTTCAACCCACCTACGATACTATCCATCACTTTATGGGTGATGCTCCAGCAGTAGTAGCCTATATTTTGTGCCTAGATAGCATCAATTTTGGGTCTGGATATTTTCCCTATATTAACAAACGTCCGAATATGTCAGGCTACTTCACAATGGCATCTTGTCTAAAAGATAGATTTGATGCACAGGGTGTCTGGTCAGCAAAAGAATTGATACAGCTTAAAGTAAAAGACTGTCATGACATCTTTGAACAATCAGGTGAGCACCCTTTACAAATTGAGCTTATGCAGCACTTCACCTACGCACTTCGTGACTTAGGAAGCTTGCTCGCAGATAGCTTTGATGGAAGTTATACAAAATTACTGAAATCTGCTAATAATTCAGCAGAAGCTTTGGTAGATATCTTAAAACATATGCCTTACTACCAAGATGTCTCTGCATATCCCCTTGAAAACAATAGAACCCTAGTTGTACCACTCTATAAACGAGCACAAATTACAGTTTCGGATTTAGCTTTGGCATTTAACTATAAAGATAATGGTTATTTTGAGGATTTAGCTGCGTTGACTATCTTTGCTGACAACCTTGTACCGCATGTTTTGTATTGCGATGGCATCTTAAGTTATGACGAGTCGTTAATTGAAATGATTGAATCTGAAATACCCATAGAGGCGCAGTCTAAGCAAGAGATTGAGCTGCGAGGTGTAGCGCTTCATGCAGTTGAACGCATTGTCGAAGAACTAAAAAAGTTACCAGATATGCCAAACCTAACGTCACAACAAGTTGATGTTACCTTGTGGGATAGAGGACAGCATCCTGATTACAAAAGTCGGAAAAGACACAGGACGAGAAGTGTTTTTTACTAATGGTATTTGTATTATTAGTTCCAGCACGACCGATTTTGTTTTGATGTTCATGTTGACTTTACTATGTGTTAAACGTAGCGTTTCCACGTAATATTGACCTATACTAAATGAGTTCTTTCCTACTCGTTACGAAGCTCGTCGATTAACTAACCTAAGTCAGTTAATCGTGGAAGAACTTACGGTAATACAAAAGTGTTTCTCGCTGCTGGAATCTTTTTTACAACCGCTATAAAAATAAAAAGAGCATCCAGAAATTGTTTGGATGCTCTTTTTATATTGCTTTACTGTAGAGTTTAAGACAGGTTAGTAACTTCCCCACGTGCAGGGTAATCGTTATCAATAACGTATTTTACAGCGCCTTTAATCTGTGCAAAATCTGGGCGTGCAAATGGCATCGTTTGAACTGTGCCAAAGTAAAGCGTGCCATCTGGACGTACCAAATAAAGTGCTGGTTCACTGAATTGTTCAGGTTCCATAACACCAATAGATGTTTCACCTTTACTGGTTGAAATATAAAGACCCCACTTGCGTGCATCTTCTAAAGAAAAGTCATAAGCAAGATCTAGGTTTTCTAACTTCCAACGGTCCATTGATTTCTGAGCACGTTCTTGGTCATCACTACTTACTGCAATTGCTTTTACGCCAAGTTCGGCAAAGTCACTCATCATAGCGTCTAGCTCTTTTAAGTATCTTCCACAGATTGGGCAGTGTAAACCACGGTAAAAAACTACCATCGTAAAGTTTTCAGCATCAGATGCCGCTAGGTCATAGGTTCCACTACTTAGAGTCGGTAGCTTAAGTTCAGGGACAGCTTGGCGTGGCATCAGTACATTTATTTCAGACATTTTAGGTGTGCTCCTTAATTTGTGGGGATATTCAAACTTGAAAAATATTTTGAACGTTCATTCAAATTGTAGTTAGAATTAAAGCACATCTTTAGTTGATAGTCAAGTAAAACAGAAGACATTAAAGGCGTTATACTAATTTGCAGATGCCAAAAATGTATAGGTGTTACAGATGTTAAGTGATAAGAGTACTAAGCCAATAAAAACCATCACTGTGTTATCTAATGGCTATGGTGAAGATAGTATTGGTAGTTTATTGCTCAAAGAATTTCAATTACAATCTCCTAACTTGAAGTTACAAGCCTTTCCAACTGTTGATAGAGGGAATAGTTATGAGTTTAAGGACGAAGTCAATCATATTGAGATTCTGGGACCACGCAAAGTCATGCCTAGTGGTGGTTTGTTGTTGCATAGCTTAGAACTTTTTCTTGCAGATATGCGTGCTGGCTTTGTGCAGATGACCTTGCAGCAGCTTTGGCAATTACGCCGAACAAAAACAGGTGTTGTCTTGGTTG
>CALGZD010000425.1 GCA_937934635.1 uncultured Deinococcales bacterium | reverse complement strand
TACTGCTACAGCACCAGCCAACACAAGGTACGCGGTGGTTACACTCTATAGTGAGTCTACTGCTCATTTTGACAACTGTGTTTTAGGAGGTGCTAATGTCGCACCACCTCCTCCATCCAACCCAACAGTACAAGAGTCTGTAATTATTCCTTCAAGTGGTAATGGTCTCTGGGGTGCTGTTCAGCAATGGCCAGTTAATGCAACACACATGGCTAATCTTACGGATGGTCGGGTAATGGCATGGACTGCTCCAGATAACGACACTATAAATTCAAATGGAACAGGTCAATATGCGAATAACACAGCATCGGTAATCTTTGATCCTGTAAATAATACGTTTGAAAATGTAGGAAACCCTTCGCATGATATGTATTGTGCAGGTGTTGTGACCTTATCTAATGGTTCTATTTTAGCTGCTGGTGGTGGTGGTGAGGTTATAGGTCGTAAAAAGGTTAGTATCTTTGACGGAAATTCATGGAATCGTATAGCAGATATGCCAAATCCACATTGGTATGGATCTGCAATTAATGATGCAGAGGACAATGTTTTAGTTTCTTTAGGTTTGAACCTTAAAAGTGACTTTCTATCGTCTACTACAGGTGTCTGGAAAAACCTATCAGGTATTGATATGGCAGGTATCGCTGGTCAGCAAGGTGCCGACCAGTATCCTGTTTTGCATTTAAGTCCACGTGGAACAATCTTCCACTCTGGTCCAACATTACAAATGCATGAACTCTCAACCGATGGTAATGGAACTACTGTTGCTAAAGGTAATCGCAATCAAGACGGTGTAACAGGTGAATTTGTTCGCGGTCAGTTAACAACAATAATGATGGATGATAACAAGATTTTTATGGTCGGTGGAATTGTAAATGGAAGTAGCTCCGCCAGTGGCGTTATCATTGATATCAGTAATTCAAATCCTGTCGTGTCTAGAGCTGCCTCAATGAATTACTCACGAACTCACCACAACCTAATTTTGCTCCCGAATGGAGAAGTACTGGCAGTTGGTGGAAATGGCACAGGTATAGGATTTAATGACGCCCAGTCACGTTTAATACCTGAAATCTATAACCCTGAAACCAATGCATGGCGAGAAGTTGATGCGATGGATATTCCAAGAAATTACCATTCTACAGCTACACTTTTACAAGATGGTCGAGTACTCAGCGCAGGTGGTGGCGCTTGCTTCTGTGATGCAGACCACCAAGATGGTCAGATTTATTCACCACCTTATTTATTTGACTCAAATGGCAATCTTGCAGCTCGCCCCGCATTTAGTAGTGCGCCAAGTGGTATAGGACATAATCAAAATTTTGTTGTAGATGTGACAGGTAGTGGTGCGACTGACATTAAGAGATTTAGTATGATTAAATTCTCTGCAGTAACACATTCCTTTAATAGTGACTTACGTCAAGATTCACTTAAGTTCACCAATCTTGGCAATGGTAAATATGAATTACAATCACACGCAAACAAAAATGTACTTGTTCCTGGATACTACTATCTCTTTGCAGTGAATGCTGCTGGTGTACCTTCAGTAGCAAAGATTGTCAGGGTTGGCGAAAACTTAAATATTCCTGAAATTCCACCAACACCTAGAGATAACACAAACTTTAGCTTAGTAACAGCAACAGGTCAAAATAAATGTGTTGAAGTCGCAGCAAATAATTCTATGGATAGAACTAATATCCGTCAATGGGATTGTAATGGCTCTCCTGCTCAAATTTTTAAGCAGGTTTATGTTGATGGAGGCTTTCAACTCAGACATACAGATAGCAACAAGTGTCTTGATACATGGCTCATAGATACAAATGACGGTGCTAATATAGTGTTACACACTTGTAATGGCGGTCCTAATCAAATCCTAAACTGGAGTGGTGATAATTTAGTCTTTAACCATGCTAGTAAATGTTTAGATGTTGCAGGAAACTCTCCTGATATAGGTGCAAACATACAATTGAAACGTTGTGACGGATCTCAAGGACAAACCTTTAGGAAGAATTAATACCGAGAACTAATACTGAGAACTAATACCGAGTCCGACAATATACAAGCTAAAAGCGTCAGGTGCTCAACCACATTCCGCTTCAGACGGTTTACCAGATTTCGTGTATCGACTCCTTGATTTAATCAGTTTGCCTTAAAATAATACACACGAAATCGGAAACCTTCCGCTTCATAGTTAGATTTTTAAATCAGAACAGCTTATGAATTAATGAATTAAACGGAGTTGGTATGCATAAAAAAAGCCTGCACTCAGTCAATGAGTTAGCAGGCTTTTTTGTTGATTTAGTTGACCATTCCCTTAACTACGCTCTCTCCACCGCGGCTCTTCCCTATCAAAATACTCAACCTGTGCTCTACTGAGCTGTGGTGTACTCCCCATAATTCGAATCAACAGCACACCAGCTACAAAACCACCAATATGTGCCCAAAATGCAACACCACCACCACTATTTCCTGCACCTATCTGTTGTAAACCAGGTAAAAGTTGCATAACAAACCATAGACCTAATACTACTAGCGCTGGTATCTGAATCATTCTAAAGAAAAGAATCGGAACCATAGTTACAACATTAATCATTGGGAACAACAAGAAGTAGCCCCCAAGTACGCCAGCAATGGCACCACTAGCACCAATATTTGGAATCGTTGAGTTTGGATCATAAAAAACTTGCACTAAGGTTGCTGCAATGCCACAAGCAAGATAGAACAATAAGTACGGAAAATGCCCCATCTTATCTTCAATGTTGTCACCAAATATCCATAGGTAGAGCATGTTACTACCTAAGTGCATGATGCCACCATGCAAAAACATAGCAGAAAAGACAGTAACAAATTCACCAAGCGGGTTTGCAACGAGTTGAGCAGGAATAATCGTCCATTGGTCAGCAAAACTGAGCCACGGACCTTCGTTGCCTTGTGCCATAGCGCCCATAATTGGAGATTGCACAAAGAAAAATACAAGTACGTTGATTGCAATAAGCGTATAAGTTACGTAGGGTATACGGTATCTAGGGTTTTCATCTCTAATCGGTATCATAATCTATAGTCATCATACCTAAAAATGGCATTGCACGGTGCTGATTTTTCGCCTTTATTATTAGTAGTAGCATACATTTCTACAGCGTGTTGTATATGGAAGAAAAAGCGGTGGGCAGAGCACCACCCTACAACTTCAAAAGCCATAACAATGTATTAGGAATTTATGTCTACACTTACCGCAGCAGAAGCTTTACTATAGTGGATGTGCAACCTAATATCGAGCAAATCAGTACTAGCATTTGGCGAGTAGCTATTAAGAGCCAAACCCTGCCCCCCTTTGACCACACGAATAGCTTTGTGATTTGTGATGCTGGTGTTGGATTCATAGTCGAAGCACCTGAACAAGGTGAAGAAGCTGTAAATGATATAAAAAATGCACTTGAAATGGCTAAGGTGAAAACGCTTAAAGGCATTTTGCTCACCCATACCCATCCCGACCACTGCACTGGCATCCGTGAATGGCAAGAACACTTTGATGTGGCTGTGTTTGTACATCCACTTGAACAAGAACGTTTGGAAAAGCGTACTGAAGTTAAACAAGTACGTGCTCTACAAGACAAGCGTGTACTAACAGTAGGTGATAAAACTATCGAAAGTTTACATACGCCAGGGCACAGCCCA
>CALGZD010000424.1 GCA_937934635.1 uncultured Deinococcales bacterium | reverse complement strand
GGGCATATAGCGAGAGCTGCTTTAGAGAGCATTGCTTACCAAAGCTATGACGTTGTAAAAGCTATGGAGGCTGATGCTGGTACACCACTCTCAGAACTCCGTGTTGACGGTGGTGCATGTATGAATAATCTGCTCATGCAGTTTCAGGCTGATATTTTAAATACACCTATAGTCCGTCCAAAGGTGACGGAGACAACTGCGCTTGGTGCTGCTTACTTAGCAGGTTTAGCTGTGAACTTTTGGCAGACGCAAGATGAGATTGCAGCACAATGGGCAGAGGACAGACGCTTTGAACCAAATATGTCTGACGATGAGCGGGAGAAGCTGCTTAGTAGTTGGGCGAAGGCAGTTGAGCGTTCAAAGGCGTGGGCAGACGCTTAAAACAGACTCCAAAAGAAAGTTTTGCTAATTAAAGCTCTTCCACGATTCACTGCAACAGCAGTGAATCGTGGAAGAGCTATTAGTATGGGTCAATATTACGTAGAAACGCTATTACTACCATCTATGATGTACATCAGCACGAATGTGTGAATCGTAGATGGTTTTTACTTTTTCTAGGCTACTAGCTGTTAAGTCTGAAAGTTGTGAGGCTTTTGCATTGCTAACAGCCTGTTCAACATTTTTTGCACCTGGAATTGCAACCGAAATAGCGTCACTCATAAGAATCCACTTAAGTGCAAGTTGTGCCAGTGTAGCACCTTCAGGAACAAGTGTTTTGAGTTCTTCAGCAGCGTCTAAACCTTTATTAAAATCAACACCTGAAAAGGTTTCACCGATATCAAAAGCTTCACCCTTGCGGTTATAGTTGCGGTGATCGCTTGCTGCAAACTGTCTGTCTTTGCTCATTTTGCCAGAGAGCAAGCCACTAGCCAGTGGCACTCTAGCGATGATGCCAACATTTTTTTCTTTGGCCGCTTCAAAGATTTCCATGGCTGGTTTAAGCCTAAACATGTTGTAAATAATCTGAATAGAAGCAACTGCTTCATGCGCCATTGCTAGCTTTGCTTCTTCGACAGTTTCCACGCTTACGCCGTAGTGCTTGATTAAACCCTCTTGCTTGAGTTTATCCAGAGCATCAAAAGTAAGGTCTTGATGGTAGACATCGGTTGGTGGACAGTGAAGTTGTACGAGGTCCAGTGAGTCTACTTGCAGATTCTCTAAACTCCGAGCTATAAAGTCTGATAAGTTTTCGTAGTTATAGCCCTCAGTTGTATGTGGGTTTAACCTACGTCCAGCTTTTGTGGCTATGGTCAATGTTTCGTTTGGAAAGTCTTTGCGGATTCTTGCAACACGCTTTTCGCTGAGACCATCGCCGTAAACATCAGCCGTATCTATAAAGTTGACACCTGCTTCTATGGACGCTCTCAGTGCTGCCAAAGCATCTGATTCGCTGACATCTCCCCAGTCTGCGCCGATTGCCCATGCACCAAAACCAATTTCGGAAATTTGATAGTTTGTTTTGCCTAAAGTACGTTGATTCATCAGTTTTAATTATAACGGCACAATTCGGGTCGACATAGGATATTCATATTGATAGGCTTTTTGATAGGTTTTTTGATAGGCTTTAACGGCGTGAAGAAAACAATTAGAGAAAAAGGTGAATGTTATTATGTCTAAACAGATTCAATCTCAAGAATTAAGTATGTCAGCCACCGCATGGTTTTGGTTGATTATGCTTTCGATAGTTTGGGGTGGCTCTTTTTTCTTTATTGAAATCTGTTTACGAGATTTGCCTACACTCACTATTGTCTTTTTTCGGGTGTTTTTAGCTGCGCTTACCTTATACCTTTATCTTGCGATTAGACGAACGCCTATGCCTTTAGATCCAAAGCTGTGGCGAGATTTTTTTGGTATGGGCTTTTTGAATAATCTTGTGCCTTTTAGCTTGATTGTGTATGGACAGACGTTTATCGAAAGTGGGCTAGCTTCGATTCTCAATGCTACTATGCCAATCTTTACGGTTTTGCTTGCACATTTTCTAACACGAGATGAGCGCATAAATTCAGGAAAACTTGTGGGTGTCTTGCTGGGTCTCTTTGGTGTAGTCATGCTGATTGGTCCTGAAGCCTTGCAAGGTTTTACAGCGAATATTATAGGTCAAATGGCGATCTTAGCAGCGGCTACCTCTTATGCACTAGCAAGTATCTATGGTCGACGTTTTCGAGGCGTTGCAAGCAATATTACTGCTACAGGTATGTTAAGTGCTTCTGCCATTATGCTTTTACCTGTTGTCATGGTTATTGATAGACCGTGGCAGTATTCACCAAGTATGACTACTATTTCTGCACTGCTTGCTTTGGCAATTTTGAGTACTGCTATGGCCTACCTGATGTTTTTCTATGTTTTGCGTGTAGGTGGAGCTACGAATGTTTCTTTGGTTACGTTGCTCATACCTATGAGTGCTGTATTACTAGGGGCGTTGCTTCTTGGAGAGAGGCTTCAGTGGACAGCCTTTGTGGGGATGGGATTCATTTTTCTTGGTCTTTTGGCAATCAATGGACGCCTATCGACTTTGGTTAAGAAAAACTGAGCTAAACTTTGTGCATCTGAATTGTTTGTTTATACATTGTTTATATAATGCATAAGAGTAGGACAAGCATCTTTTTTCACACACTAATTGGTGCTATAGTAGCTGCACTATTTAGTGGGCAAAGTTTGCTCATAAATAAGGTCATGTTATTAGGAGTATTACCGTGCGTGTAGCAATTGTTGGTGCCACAGGTGCAGTCGGTCAAGAATTTTTAGAACTCTTAGCCGAACGCAATTTTCCCATAAGTGAGTTGAAGCTCTATGCTTCTCCCCGTTCTGCTGGAAAAGAGATAACCTTTAAAGGTACTACCTACACGGTCATGGCAACCCCTGAAGATGGCAACTTAGCAGCAGATATTGCCTTTGCTTCTGCAAGTGGAACACTGAGCAAAGCTGAGGCTAAAAAGTGGGCAGCTAACGGTGCGATTGTTATTGATAACAGTAGTGCTTGGCGAATGGACGCTGAAACACCGTTGGTGATTCCAGAAGTGAATGGTGAAGATGCTTTAGAACACAACGGTATTATTGCTAATCCAAACTGTTCGACCATCATTGCGCTTATGGCACTTGCGCCACTGCACAAGGCTTTTGGATTGAAGCGAGCTACTGTTGCTACTTACCAAGCTGTTTCTGGTGCAGGTGCAGCAGGCATTACAGAATTAGAAAATCAAAGTAAAACCTATTTGGCAGATAATACTGCGGAACTTCCAGTAGAGAAGTTTCAGCATCCTATCGCTTTTAACCTTTTTAGCCACGACAGTGATATTGGCGAAGATGGTTACAATGTTGAGGAGAGCAAACTGCTCAATGAAAGCCGCAAGATGTTGCATGATGACAGTCTAATGATTAGTGCAACCTGTATACGTGTGCCAGTTTTTCGTGCACATAGCGAAGCGATTCATGCTGAGTTTGCAGTAGATGTGACTGCTGAGCAGGCAAGAGAAGTCCTTAGCAAAGCTGAAGGTTTACAAGTCATTGACGATAGGGCTGAAAATACCTTCCCGATGCCAATTATTTCAAGTGGTCAAGATGATTGCTTTGTTGGGCGTATACGCAATGATGCAAGTAAGCCTGGTTCAATTGCCTTTTTTGTATCTGGAGATCAGATTCGCAAAGGTGCTGCGCTGAATGCGGTGCAGATAGGTGAGTATTTGGTAGCTAAGAATGCGGTTAAAGAAGTAGTCGCAGCTTAGAGGAAAATATAAATGCGTTAGATTGAGGCATAGGCTCGAGCCTATGCCTTTTTTTGACCTGATGGAGGGTGTATTCGCGTAGTGTAGAAG
>CALGZD010000423.1 GCA_937934635.1 uncultured Deinococcales bacterium | reverse complement strand
GCGCTAGTTTTTGGTTTTGCTATCGAATGGGTTGGTAAGACAACAGGTGTGCCTTTTGGGCATTATGACTATTCACCGAAAGCTTTGAGTTTGTTTGGTGTGCCTTTGCTTGTGCCTTTGGGCTGGTGGAGCTTTTGCATATGTGCGTTGCTTGCAAGCCCTGTGCGTGGGCGCTTGTGGCTAGCACCGCTTGTATTGGTTGCTTGGGATGTTGGACTTGACCCGCTGATGGTTTCGCAAGGGTTTTGGGAATTCGAACGAGGACTTTACTATGGCATTCCTATTTCTAATTTTATCGGCTGGTATTTGGCAGGCTGGATGTTGATGAAACTATTGGGTTGGCTCGAGCCTCGCCTCTTCACCGACACATCGAATGCTATCCGTGTGCTCTTTGCAATTCAAATCTTTTTAATGATAGTTGGACTTTTAGTTTTCTCTCTGCCATTCGCTGCGCTGTTACTGTTTATATTTATGGCTTTACTGCTCATTCCTTTTCGCTCAATAGGACAAACTTGGAACTGGTTTCAGTTCCAAAACTAAAGTGAATTTTTTAGCAAGCGTGTCTAAAGGTCTTCGAGAGCGTATTAGCCTGCTAATGGCTGCGATGACCAAAGGCATCATTATGCGCTCAGTTAGAAAAAACATTCATGCTGTTTGGCTTAAAGGTACTATAGAGAATCTGCCAAAAGGAAATTACATTCTTGCACCTAACCACCACAGTTGGTGGGACGCCTACATGCTTTGGTTTATTACCAGAAGGCTAGGTTGTGATTTTAGAGTGTTAATGGATGAAGTACAGCTTGCCAAGTTTTACTTTTTTAGGCATTTAGGGGCGCTGGGAACTTCGGAAATTCGTGCTGCTTTGCGTTTTCTAAAGCCTAATGAACTGAGACGTAATGAACTGAGACGTAATGAACCGAGTGTTCTTGTTATTTTTCCAGAAGGTGGCATAAGACAAGCAACCAAAGTACAGGCTATTGAAAAAGGGCTTGATTATTTTTCTGAAAAGGCAGCAGTACCTGTTGTGCCACTTGCTATTAGAACTGTATTTCGTGGTGCTCAGTTGCCTGAAGTTTTCTTGAATTTTGGTGAGGCAATTGATTTTTCTTCAGAAATATCTGAAGACTATATGCAGGTGATGAACCGTTTGTTAGATGAACTAGATAAAGACATAGCAAGTTTGCCACCTGAAGAGCCAATAGAAGAAGGATACACAGTTTGGCAAGCACCTAGAGCCCGAATTGATGAGCGTATAGCTAGGGTTCTAGCTTTTGGACAGTCAATTAGACAAGTTAAACAATCAGATAAATAGCTGAGTTTGAGTAGAAATGTTTATTGTAGATATTGTGCAGCAAATTTTAAATGTGCTACTTATCCTTTCGGTAGTCTTTGTTTTGATACAGGTACTAACACTGCTTTCGAATTTATACTTTTTCCCAAAATTGAAGTCTGTTGCGGGTGAAAATAGTATCCAAAAAACCAAAGTCAGTATTCTAATTCCAGTACGGAACGAAATCGATAATTTACCAGAAACTTTAGACGGTATCGTTGTACAACATAGCAATATAAATATAGACATTATTATTCTTGACGATGAATCAACTGATGGTACGAGTGATTTTCTAAAGCTTTATGCTGAAGAAGGGACGATTCAGCTTATTCAAGGTCAGGCTTTACCTCAGGGATGGGGTGGGAAAAATTGGGCTTGTCATCAACTTTCACAAGTTGCTAAAGGCGATATTCTTATTTTTACAGATGCTGATGTCTTTTGGCAAAAAGATACTTTAGCTAGCCTTTTAAACTTCATGGATGCTCAAAAAGCAGATTTTGTAAGCCTTTGGCCAAAGCAGATAACTAAAAGCTTTTATGAACGTTTGACAGTTCCGATTATTGACACTATTTTGCTTGCTTGCTTGCCCTATTTGGGGGTGAAGTATAGTCCTTTGGCTGCATTTTCAGCAGGTAACGGACAACTCATGATGTGGCGTCGAGACTGTTATGACAAGGTTGGCGGACATGCTGCCTTTAAAGATGAAGTCTTAGAAGATGTACGCATGGGACAGGCTGCTAAGCGTGTTGGTGGAAAGGTTGCCTTAGCTGTTGGAGGAGAGCTGATTTCTACAAGAATGTATCGAACTAGACAAGATGTGCTTCAGGGCTTTAGCAAAAATATCTTGGCAGCACACAGTCAGAGTCGCATCTTTCTTGTACTGTCTGTATTTATGACTTCATTATCAAGCAGTTTTAGCTGGTTGTTAGTCCTTGTTAATCCGCTTTGGCTATTACCAGCTTGTCTTTCATTAGGTATCAGGTTTTTGAGTTGTGCTAAAACTGGACGTAATATTTGGGAGTTCCCATTGCAAGCTTTAGTATTTGTGCCACTGTTCCAAATTGCAGGACGTGCTTTGCGAAGCAAAGGGGCATATGTGTGGAAAGCTAGACAGTATTCATGACTAAGACTAAAAAAGTACTTGTTCTTGGAGGCGGTTTTGCAGGTTTATCTGCTGCTATTCATGTCGCACTTCAAGGGCATGAAGTGACGTTGCTTGAGCAGCTTGGGCATTTGGGTGGTAAAGCAAGCGAAGTAAGAGAACATGGCTATCGCTTTGATACAGGTCCGAGTGTATTTACCTTGCCAGAGGTCTTTGAAGATATATTTGTGCAAGCAAATCAGCCTTGCCCTCTTGAATATGAGGCAGTTGATCCACTATGTCGCTACTTCTATCCTGATGGTTTTGTTTGGGATGTTTCAAAAGATGATGAGTTTACAACCTCTCAGCTAGATGCTGCGGATGCAAAAGCTTATGTTGCCTTAAAAGAAGAAGCCAAGACACTCTATGAAGGTGCGGCGAATACCTTTTTGTTTCAGCAGGCGCCGTCACTTATGCAACTAATGCGTTACGGTGTGACTTCAGGCTTGAGCGCACACCCCACTAAGAGTCTCATACAGCTTCTTAAGCACTTTGGTGCAAGTGAGAAGTTGCAGCAGTTCTTTTTGCGTTTTGCAACTTATTTTGGTGCTAATCCCTATAAAGCTCCTGCGGTTTTACACAACATTGCTTGGGTTGAGCTTGGTTTGGGTGTTTACTATCCAAAAGGGGGCATATATGAGTTGGTAAAGGCTTTAAAGGGGCTTGCTGAATCGCTTGGTGTGACTATTCAAACAAGATGTGAAGTCGAGAAGCTAGTTCATGTTAATGGTGTTGTAAAGACAGTAGAGACGACTCAAGGAAGCTATCAGGCAGATTTTGTAGTCTCTACGTTGGATATTGTGAGGACACAGCAGTTATTGGGGCGTGAGGGGTGGGGGAGAAGGCTCGAGCCCTCCCTATCAGGTCTTGTCCTACTCCTTGGTCTTAAAGAACCTCAACAAGATTTAGCACACCACAATATCACCTTTTCAAAAGACTACAAGGCAGAGTTTGCAGCCATAGAGCAAGGCAAATTAAGTCATGATCCGACTGTTTACCTTTCTAGCAGTAGTAAAGCAAATGCTTTAGATGCTCCTCTAGGCGCAGAAAATTGTTTTTTGATGGTCAATGCTCCACCCGTCAGAATCTCAGGACAACGCTTTAGTCGAGAAGACTATATGCGCTATAGCGAGGTGGTCTTAAGTGAGCTGAAAAAACGTGGTTTTAATTTAGTTGATGTTATTGAAAGCAAACATTTTGTACCCCCAACACATTTAGAACTACTGGCCAGTTACGGCAGTATCTACGGCACTGCACCACATTCATTGCTTAGTACCATAAGACCTAAGCAAACACTAAAAGGTGTTTCTAATCTGCTCTTAGCAGGTGGAAGTGTGCATCCTGGTGGGGGAATACCGTTAAGTTTGTTATCTGGTAAACATGCTGCTAATTTACTAGCTCAAAAAACTGTTTGACTTTTTTAATGAACAGGGCTGAGGAATAACCCGAGGCTTGAATTGGTATTAATACCAATTCCACTTAATTCTAGCAGTTCCACGATTCACTGCAACAGCAGTGAATCGGCGATCTTCGTAACGAGTAAGAGTTAATTCACTTAGTGTGTACAGTTGTTACTTGTGTTACTTGTGTTACTTGGAAACGCTACAACCGAGACTCCGCACCCCAATATTGTGATTTTGAGGAATAATGGATAAATAGGATTATTCCCGTCCTAGACACGAAATATACACTTTTCTTAGCTGTATAGACTAGCATCTCATTACTTAGTGAACCAGCTCAATAAGGCTCAAAACGCTTATTTTTCATGAGTTTTTATAACAACACTCTTTAATACCTTAATTTACTAAAAAATGACTATTCGCTGCCCCTGACGCAAATTTTAAATGTTCAAAAAACGTATTTAAGGTATGCGGAGTGTCGGCTACAAGTAGCAACAAACTCATTTAACACAGGTGAATATTATGTGGAAACGCTAGAACTATTTCCAACCTCAAATGGGACGCAACCACTTGTTAAAGCACTAGACTTTACAACGGATTGAAGCGGAATGGGTATTAATATTGAGTCCTAGCACACTTGTTTCTGCATGATTTTTGTTGTATATTCTTTGTACATACTTTGTATCATGTTTGATATATTGATAAGTATTCTACAAGCATAATTTGAGGTATCTAAGAGTTAGAAGAAGTTTTCATCGATGGTGATAAATGAAGCAATCAGCAGCAAGTATTGACAATCAAATGATGGTAGAAACTAGTTTAGTACAAGGACAAAGACTGAGCTACGGAAATCACGATACAATTCTTTTTCCTGGCGAAGCTGATGGTTTGTACCGAGTTGTTGATGGGCTAGTTCGTTTATATACCATGGATAATGAAGGTAACGGCTTAACATTGCGGTATGTCAAACCAGATGGTTTTTTTGGTGAAGAGATTTTTTCTTCAAATCCTCGGCGCTACTTTGCAGAAGCTGTTACACACTCAGTGATAGAACAAATTTCAGCCAAAGATATCAGTGAGTCATCAGATCCACAATTAGCTAGTTACTACGGCGAAGTAGTGACAGACTTATACCGTTCTATGTACCGATTAGCAAATAAGCAATTACGTTCACGAATTGCAGCTGAATTGCTTGATTTACAAGATAGCGCTCTCTCTGAAAAAGGAAGCAGTGGTGAATCTGTGGTCAAAATCACTCATGATGATTTAGCATCAATAGTTGGTTCTGTTCGTGAAACTGTTACAAAGGCATTGGGAGAACTTTCCAAGCTCAAAGCTATCGAAGCACGTTATGGCAAGATTGCACTTATAGACCCAACACTTTTAAAAACTATTGCAGGTGAGTAAACACTTACGGACGAGCATTCAAACAGTCATATTCAAATGCTTGAAACACCCTTTTCAAACAATTTACGAAGGTTTCCGATTTCGTGTGTATTATTTTAAGGCAAACTGATTAAATCAAGGATTACACAAGTCGATACACGAAATCTGGTAAACCGTCAATTGACTGGTAATAAACGTTATCAAAATAGCTTTAGCAGTTCCACGATTCACTGCAACAGCAGTGAATCGGCGAGCTTCGTAACGAGTAAGAATTAACTCACTTAGTGTGTACAGTTGTTACGTGGAAACGCTACTTATAGAAGAAATAGTCAAAAGTTAATTCTTGACTATTTCTTTCCTATTAGTGATATTGACGATTAGCTATACTCATATTCCTATCATAATCATAAGCACTCACTTGTTTTTAGAGGCACGTTGGTCGTCATTTTTGCCGTATCAAATCCCCGTATCAAAACCAAGAAAATATGTTAAAATCCAACACTGAAATAAAAGCCTAATTTCTTGTAATTGTTGTACTACAGGCGTTTTAGCTTGATTATCCCACGCATAGATATGATAGGCTTCATTTCGAAATGAATTTGAGTTTAGACATTAGCCATGAGATTTAATGGCTCAGATAAACATCATGATAAAGATGTTTCTATACTCAAGAAATACCATTAGGAGAAAGGTCACACCATGAATAAAGGCGAATTTACTGCAAAGGCACAAGAAGAGTTTAAAGCAAGAAACATTGAGCTTTCAGATACAGCTGCAGCGAAGCTTGTGGATGCAGTCTTTGATACACTACAAACAACACTAGCAAGTGGCGAAAATGTTGCTATTACTGGCTTTGGCACATTTGAGGTGCGTTCAAGAGCTGAGCGTCAGGGTAGAAACCCTAAGACAGGTGAAGCAATTACTATTAAGGCACAAAAAACTGTTGGTTTCAAAGCAGGTAAAGGTCTTAAGACAGCCGTAAACTAAAAAAACAAAAATAAAATAAAAAAAGAGGCAACCAAAACTGGTTGCCTCTTTTTTGGGGTAAGGAGTGGTAAGTAAAGTTCTTTAGAACACAGGACCAATTCTAAACTTGAAGTAGCCTGTTGGTTCTTCGGCTGAAAAACCGTAATCAAAACGTAGTGCAGGCAGTCCTAAGCCACCGAGACTTAGATCAAGTTCTACCCCTGCACCAAAGCTTAGATATGGATTAGAGATAGCTTCTGGTGTTGTTCCTACAAAGCCTAAGTCAGTGAAGGCGATAAGATACACAGCTTGTGCTACGTTATTTGTGAGACCAAGGTCATAGCGGTACTCTAGTGAACTTGTAAGGAAGCTCTGAGTACGCAAAAAATCTCTGGCACTGTAACCACGAATCAGTGTTTCGATTGATTGTGTATCACCGACACTGAAGTAGTTACTGCTAGGATAATCTTCAGCACCAATCTGAGCACCAAAATCGGCGCGGAAGGCAAGTACGTTGTTTCTTTCTGTCAGGGCAGTATAGGTTCTGAAACCTGCTCTAAACTGTGTATAGGAATAGCCCTGATTTATGTCTGTTTCGGCTACAAAATCCGAACCAAAACCGTATCCTGCATTGAAGTGTGTTCTCACACCACGTGTAGGGAAGTTGCTTGAATCACGATTATCGAAAGTGATGCCTGAATTAAAGAAGGTAAAGTTACCACTTGTTGGTACTAAGGGTTCAGCGATGCTTGGATCAGCATAGCAACTGCTGCTATTTGTGATATTGCCAGTATCATCAAATTGACATGCTCCATCTGTACCTTTTTCTTCGTAAGTGTAATTGCTGAAGTTACTTCTGACACCAGCATTGAAGGTGGTGAAGTCAGCTATACGTCTACCCATACTAATGGTAAAACCAGTATCACGACGAGAGCTAGTACCTATTAGTATCTGGTTTGCTTCGCTGTCTGTACATGTACCTTGTGCAATACAAGGGTGAGCAATGGTGGTTGTGCCAGCGTTGACAATAGGTGAGTTTGGGTTATTTAAGCTAAATAAGCTGAAGCCAAAGCTTGTAGGTGTTTCTCGGAAATCTAAGAAGTCAATATCTATCCACGGTACGTCGTAACGAATTTGTCCACCAAAAAGTAGACCACGACTAGTAGAGTTGGTATTCAAATCTATTGATAGTCTTTGGGCATCACCTAGGAAGTTATTATCTTGATAGGTAATCGCTGAAACAAAGCCACCAGCAGTTGAGTAAGTTGCACTTGGGTTGAAGCTTCGTGTGAGTTGCTCAGTGAGGTCTAGGTTTACTGTGACCGCTTGTGGGTTGTTTGGATCATCCACACTGAGTGTTGGTGCTTGTGGTTGAACAATGCCAATATTGACAATATTTCTTAAGCTTTGAATGAGCAAATCACGGCTCAATACACTACCTACTTCAGGTAGATAGCGAGTGATGACACGGTCACCTGTACGCCTACTATCAGGGTCGTCAAACGTGATTTGATAATCTGATATGACAACTTCACGTACATTTAGGCGATAAACGCCACTGTCGTAGCTTACGTCTGGTTCAATGACACTGTAACCATTGGCGTTATACAGTTCAGCAATTCGGCGGTAGTCCTCTTCAGCAATGACAGTGGTGTAGGTATCGCCGACACCCATTGCGAGCAATGGTAGTAGTTCGGCATTAGAGTAGACAGTGTTACCAGTGATTTGCACCGTATCGATGACACCTGTTGACGCTGGAGCGCCAGGTACTAGGACAACACGAACATCACCAGTGGCACTAAAGGCTGTTTGCAGGCTAATGTCGCTATTGCGACCTGCTGCTAAGGTTCTGACATCTTCTAGTAGTTGTGTGTAATTGAAGAGATCACCTGGTTGAACACTCAGCTCACTTTGGTCAATGCCAATTGCTGTAGTACTGATGCTAGCAATGCGGAATTCTAGTAGAGACAGATTTAAGCTATTGTTCTCAAGATTGCTTTGTTGACTATCGATACCGTTGCCTCTATAGCCAGAAGCGTTATATATACTTGAAAAGCGTTCTAGCAAGCCACGATAAACTGCACCGTTAAAGCTTGCACCAGGCGTTGTAATGCTAATACTTCCATCTTCATTGGTATTGAGTGCTGCATTTGGTGGAATTGCCTCACCGAGCGCCTCTCGGAGTTGTGATTGATTAAGGATGGTATTGCCAGTAACTCTTATTTGATCGTAATTGGCTTGTTCATCAATACTGTAGGTTAGGCGCAAAGGTGTGGTTGCATTGCCATCACTGACAATTGGTTCGCTTGTCAGTAGGACAGGAACATTGAAAGGCCAAGCAATTTCTTGCGTTTCTCTGTAGATTTGCTGAATTGTTTGAATACCTTCTTGGGCTCTTACGCTGTTGTAGGTTGCCCCAGTACGAAGAAGTTTGCGGTCCGCAAGAATGTCTAAGAAGGGTTGTGTATTGAAGCTCGAGCCCTCCACAACGATTTCACCAATTTTAGGATTCTCTGTAACCCTAACAATAAGTTCAGGACCACTACCTCTATCTTCAATCGTAATCGTTACTTCCGCAAAAGTGCCCATTCCTAATACACGGTTACGTTCAGCTTCGAGATCGATGCTACCAACAGGTGTTCCTTCACGTGCTGTTAAGTTGACTTCAACAAGCGGTGTAAGTGCCTGAGTGGTACCTGCAACGCTAACATCTACTAGGCGACTGTTCGGATTAATGTTTTGTGCATCTTCTTGAGCACTTACAGTCATAACAAAACACAGTCCAACGTATAGGAGTGACGTCAGGACTGGCAAAAAGACTTGCCTTAATTTTTCCATAATCCATAGTTTAACTGACATTTAGTGAGAAGAGATAGAGGATTCTTACAGATTGTGCTTTGATTTGTTAGATAATGTCGATGTAATGCCTAAGTTCTTTGATTAACGTATCTTAATCGTCTTTCTAAAGTTAATGAGCTAGGTCTTTAACTAGGTCTTTATCTAGCTACTAACTAGCTACTAAAAGGTTTTAGCGCAACTTTGTTAACAGAGGGCTTACAGAGTAGTTACAGAGTGCTTAATGTTGTTTCTGAGTTTTATGATAGGTGTAAAGCTGAAAATCCTATATGTTTTTTAGACGCTTTCTAGGAAATAGTGCTAAATATTGGTACGAGAAGCACTACAAAGCTCAACGAGCCTTAATTGTTATACAATTTGAATATCATGATACAGAAAGTTAATTTTTCAGATAAGTTTGGCATGTTTTCAGACCATTGGTCACCAAAAATTGTAGCTTCGCTCAATGATTATCACTTTAAGCTTGCCAAGCTTGAGGGTGATTTTGTTTGGCACAAACATGACGATACTGATGAGGTTTTTGTGGTGATTGAGGGTACGTTGCATCTAGATTGTCGTGATGAAACCAATGGCGAATATCGTGTGTCGTTGGAAAAAGGGGAGATGGTGAGTGTGCCGAGGGGGCTCGAGCACAAACCCTATGCTGATCCCAACGCCGAAACAGAGTGCCAAGTTTTACTCATTGAACCTGCTGGAACTACTAATACAGGTGATTCAGCAGGCACAGACATGATTAGTACTACCGAAGGTCAATGGATTTAAAATGTCTGACATTAACTATCACAACCGAGTATTTAAAGCGCTAGCCAATTCAGATACGGGCGAAGTTGGTGACGATACTCGCTTTCACTACAGACAAAAAGGTGATGTGGTCTGGGCAACCTATAGCGGTGGTAGCATCAAGTTTGGAACGCTCACCGCTAAATGTCTTGAAAATGGTGAGTTAGATATGCGCTATGGTCATGTCAATGTTGAAGGTCAAATGATGACGGGTAGCTGCTATTCAAAGCCCGAGGTCCTAGCTGATGGACGTTTGAAGATGCACGAAACATGGCAATGGACCAGTGGAGATGAATCATCGGGAACGTCACTGCTTATAGAGGTTGTAAATGAAGAAAAAGCATGATGTTTCAAATCTAGGTAATCAAACTAAAGCTATTCATGCTGGAGAGCCTATAGATGGGCTGACCCAAGCATCTTCGCCAAATTTGGTGATGTCTACAACCTA
>CALGZD010000422.1 GCA_937934635.1 uncultured Deinococcales bacterium | reverse complement strand
ACAGGATAGCCTTGCTGACTCAAACGATTGGCTAGATTTTGTGCGTTAGCTGCAACACCAAAAGCACCAACAGAAATTTTGTAACTTCCACCTGCTGATGCACTAGCACCACTAGCTGGGTTTACAGAAATACCTTGTGGTGAAGCAAATGTTGTACGTCCTGCCAATTGCTGAGCATTACTTGCAGTGTTGCTATTGTTAGGAATTGTCATACCGTTTGCACTAAGCACACCACCTGCTGCACCTGCTCTAGCATTGTTGCCTAAAGCAAGATTATTACCGTTGTTAATATCTGCACTGATACTGGAAGTACCAGTTCTAGGGCTATTAAGAGGTGCTGCCAAACTTGCAGGATTATTTCTGTTGGTAAGTGGTGCTGCCAAGCTAGCGCCACCATTACCTAGGCTTCTTTGACCATTTGTTGCAGTATTACCTAAACCAGTATTCAAACTTGGAGAAACTACTTCAACATTGCCACTATTAAGGTTGCCACGATTAAGATTGCCAGAAGGCGCATTACCTAAACTTAAGGCAGAGCCATTGCCTGCATTGGTATTTCCAGCAGTATTTCCAGCACGCAAATTAATCGGTGCTGTGCCATTATTACCACTTGCTACAGAACGTCCTGTTCCTGCTGCTAAGGATTGATTACCACTACGTGAACTAGGCCATAAAGAACCACCACTCAGTAACGTAGCTATAATACCTGCAATCACTGCAACAAGTGCTATTGCAATCAGTAAATCAGGCCAATTTCTTCTTATCCAGTCCATAACACCTTCTCTCTTCTTATTCCTTCTCTATAAAACTCTGTCAGAATACTTCTCTAAAAATACTCACTTAAAGCCTCGCTTGCAGGTTGATAGCCTGTAGCAGCAGACTGTTCCCATACTTCTTTAGCTTGCTCAGGTGACTCTTGCAGTAAAAATGCCCAACCAAGATTATAGAAGGTATCTGCATCTCCACCTGTTTGCTCAATTAGAAGTTCATAGACAAGTTGTGCATCTTGATAACGTTCTGCTGCTAAATACGCCGCACCAAGATTTACTTGAGCCTCTAAACTTTCTGGATTCAAAAAGGTCGCACGCTCAAGGTACTCAACAGCATCATCGAATTCTTCTAGTTGATAGCTGGTCAAACCCATCCATAACTGTAAATCTGGATTACTCGCATCAATGTCTAACAATGGTGCTAGTAATTCCTGGGCAGTTTCGTAGTCTCCTGAACGAAACGCTGTACGTCCTAGAATAAAGTCTGCATCGAACTTATAAGGTGAATTATCTGGCAGTAGCGCTATTGCTCTTTGCGAATACTGTCGTGCCTCTTGGCTACGGTTAAGTTGATCACTCACACCTGCTAAGGCTAAATAGATTTCACTACTATCTTGCTTGATGCGAAGTGCATTTTGCAAGGTGTTATAAGCAAATTCTGTTTGACCATTCTCTAAATAAATCAATCCAAGCTGGTAAAAGGCCTGCCATGCGTCGCTATTTACACGCGTAGCATTTTGAAAAGCAGTTTGTGCTGCTGTTTGGTTGCCTAAACTTGCCTCAAGTAAACCCATTTTGGTAATAATCTCAGCTCGAGCCTCTAAATCACCAGCCTGCGCTGCCTGACGTTCTGCACTCTGCAAAGCACGGCGAGCATAATCAATCTGACCAGCTTGTATGTATACATCAGCAACTAAGCTACTGTACTTAATATCACCATTCGCTTTTTCAAGCTCAGACAAATCTGCTAAAGCCTCTACACCACGTCCAGAGTCCACAAGTGCTTGTGAACGCATAAAGGATAGCTCAGAATCAACAACACCTAATTTCTCTTCAGAAATCTCTATTGCAGATGTATATGCTTCAACTGCTTGATCAAAACTACCTACAAGCCTTAGCTGACCAGCTAAACCACTGTAGGCACTGACTAATTCTTCAACTGAAGCCTCAGGCTCAGCTTCACTAATAGCTTGCTGAAAAGCATCAGCCGCTTCTTGGTGCTGCTCCAAAGCTACCAAAGCTACTGCACGGTTATAGTGACCATCAAATCTCTCAGGATGCAAATTTGCCAATTGATCAAAGGCAAACAACGCAGCATCTAAATTGCCACGTTCAAATTCAATAATGCCTAAACCAAAATGACCCTCAAAAAGCTTGTAGTCTAGACGAACTGCTTCCCAGAAGCTGTCATAGGCTAAGGTCAACAAGTCTTCAAAAGCATTTGTCTTGTACAAATCTAAATAAGCTTGTCCTAAACCAATCCATGCATTTGGATCGTGTGGAGCTTGGCTTGTAAGTTGCTGGTAGGTTTGGATGTTACCTGCCAGTGCTGTTTGAGCTTTCGCAACACCTAAACCAGAAATAGCAAAAGCTAAGACAAGCGAGACAAAACAGGTTAGAACTGTCAGGCATATTGAAGCAATAAAGCGTGACTGGGTTTGTTTTGCGCTAATCTCATGAGAGCTAACGTCTTGAACGTTTAAAGTGCCCATTTATACCTCCCAAAGTGTTTACCTTATGCTGTCTCACAGTATCTTGCTTTATCAACATGTTGTTTTGCTATAACCCTTACGCCTTATTAATTAAGTATATCTTAAGGCGTAATTATATGAAAAGTATTATTGGCATTATGTCAGCATCAGAAAAAATGCCTCTTAAAAACCAATAAAGAACCGAACTCATACCGAGTTAGCAATTAAACTACTGCAAGCAAACAATACAAGGCTTACTTCGTGTGAAAGTACACCTACCAAGCGTCAAAACAATCATTACTTGAGACTATCTTCAAACTCAAAGCTGATAGTTAATGACAGACTATGGTCTGATGCCTTTATAATGAGGTCAAGGTACTAGCCCATATATCACGTGATTATTACTTGTATTACTTGTCTATTTAGTAGTTAATGCCAAATCGCTCAAAAGATGAGTGAGATGAGTAAGTATAAGTTCTTAGGTGCAAAAACTATGAAGAAAATCAGAAGAAAATCAGAAGAAAATCAGAAATTTAAATCAGTTATTGAGTGCAAGCTGTCCACATGCAGCACCTGCATCTTGTCCCCGACTAAAGCGGATTGAGACAGAGATTCCCGCTTGCTCGAGCACACTCTGAAACTGCAAAATATCATTGTGCGCTGTCGAGTCAAAACCAGATGCCTGCCAACTATTAAATGGAATCAAATTGACATGACTTGTCAATCCTTGAAGCCAATCAACCAATGCTTCCGCTTGCCATAAATGGTCATTTACGCCCTTTAGCATCGTATATTCGATAGTTATTCGTCGACTAATTTCCTCTTGCCAATACCAAAGTGCATCTTTGATTTCATCTAAACTATGTGAATGTGCCGTTGGAATAATCTGCTTGCGAGTATCTTCATCTGGTGCATGTAAACTCACTGCCAACACAAGTGAAAGTTGCTCGTCTGCCAAACGTCTTATCTGTTTTGGTAAGCCAACTGTTGAAAGTGTGATGCGTCTTGGCGACATATCAAGCGCCTCAGGTGAAATCATCCTTTTGATTGCCTTAAGTGCGTTATCATAATTCAGTAAAGCTTCACCCATACCCATTAATACGACATTACGTATATCTTTAGGCACGATATTTTCTTGCCCTGCAACTGCCAATATTTGCCCAATTATTTCTGCATCTGTGAGGTTTCGTCCAAAGCCCATCGCACCTGTTGCACAAAAACTACATCCCGCAGGACAACCCACCATTGAGGAAATGCACAACGTCTTTCTATTTTTATAAGGCATGAATACTGCTTCAGTTTTTTTACCGTCTGCAAGGTGAAAAAGATAGCGAGTTGAACCGTCTTTTGAGGCATATCGTTCAGTTGACACAAAAGGCAGAACTGCATAGTTCTCTAACAACTCACCACGCCACGCCTTTGGCACATTGGTCATATCTCCAAAGTTATAACGCCCTTGGTCGTATATCCACGTTGCAAGCTGTTTTTGTCGATAGCTCTGATTCTGCCAGGCAGGTAAATCTTTTACATCAAAAGAAAGTAGGCTTGGCTTTTCAAGCATTTCAGCAGTATTTAATTGTACAGTTGTTGGCGACTCCATACGTACCTGTAACAGTAACGATTCCTAAAACTTTTACACAAGAGACGAGGTATGGGTTCTATATCACAAATATAGGTAGATTCTCTCCAAGCAACTCTACTTCATCTCTTAAGCGAGTAAATACAATTGGATCTAAATAAGCTGATGAAGCTCGAAGTAGACCTAAATAATACTCAGCAATTCGCTCCTGTTCTTTGGGCTCTAAACTTTCTCTTTCTTTGCTTGTAAATAGCTCACTAACAAAATTTTCTGGAGATTCAAGTGCTGAACAACCACCTTGATTGATCGTAATTTTTAGAAAATCGACTGTCTCGCTTGGGTTATGCCAAAAACCAAAATTAAGCTCATCTGTTAGTTCATCTACTCTTTGCATCATTTGGTGATAGTTCGCCTGTTGCAAGACTTGGCGAGCACTTGCCTCACGCTCA
>CALGZD010000421.1 GCA_937934635.1 uncultured Deinococcales bacterium | reverse complement strand
AAATGCTTATCGATAAAAGATTTCTCAGTTTCAGCTTGTAATGTTTCATTTTGTTTTTGTTGTTTTAATCGTTTTTGTTTAGCCATTAGAACTTCTCCTGCAATAAGATTCTAACCTTGCTTCGTCAAGTTCTTGTAAATTCCCAAACTTTAAATGAAACTGAACTCAGAGGCGCTCTAGATTTGTGGAAACAGAAACGCCTCAACCTAAACGTAGAGTAAATCAAAGTGCAAAGCAAGCGAAACAACGAAAAAGTAACCGCATCTGTATACCTATAGAGGACGCTTTATACCAAGAGATTGTTGAAGATTCAAAAGAGTTCCGAAAGTATCCTGAACTCTTTTCAGAGGGAATGGCTAGAGAAATTTAGTTTAGGAGTCATTTTTAATAGAGGTTTAGTAGAATTCAGGGAGCTAAGCGTTTGATATACCACTTAGCATCATCTCCGACACTATACTCAAATCTATCATGTAACCGATTTGGTCTACCTTGCCAAAACTCATAGCGGACAGCTTTGACAGCGTAGCCACCCCAAAATTCTGGTAGGGGTACATTGCCTTCACTAAAGCGTTCACGTAGTGCTTGCATTTGTTCAACTAATATTTCTTGATTTGCAATTTCGCTACTTTGTTCGGATGCCCAAGCCCCAAGCTGGCTTTCATAAGGTCTACTCTTAAAGTAGCGCTCTGAGCGTTTACGACTTACCTTTTCAACAAGTCCCTCAATGCGTATTTGACGTTCTAAAGCATACCAGTAAAAGTTGAGTGCTACCTTTGGATTGGTAGTTATGTCTTGTGCTTTATGACTAGTATAATTACTGTAAAAGATAAAGCTCTCTTCGGTAAGTTCTTTGAGAAGGACAATTCTGGAACTTGGTTGACCATCACTATTCACAGTTGAAATGGTCATCGCATTTGTTTCAACATGATTATCTTGCGTTGCATTTTTAGCATCTTCAAACCAGATATTAAATTGTGTCATGGGGTTTGCGGCTAAGTCTGCTTTTCGCAAGCCTTTTTCACCAGCTTGTTTGTAGCTTTTACGCATGTCTGAAAGTTTCATAGGCTTATTGTATAGCTTTAGATGTTTGAAAATGAAGGTTTCCGATTTCGTGTGTATTATTTTAAGGCAAACTGATTAAATCAAGGATTACACAAGTCGATACACGAAATCTGCTAAACCGTCAGAAAATAGGTTATGGTCAACAAAAGACACTAGCTAGTAGCTTCATGCTACTAGCTAGTAATGAACTGGCTATCTATCTATTCAACTGGTTTAACGCTTCTGCTTAACGCTCAATGATAAAAGGTCTGGGTGCATTTCGGTTATGTATCATGAGTAGAATGACAGTGAGGATAGCAACAGCTAGTGGGATAAGACCTTCACCAATATTTTTTTGGCGAAAGAAGTGTGAGCAAACTGCACCAATTGTTAAAATCATGATGATGAAACCAGCAACATTGATTAAGATTTTGTATTTTGGAGCGATAGCATTGATGACTAAGCAGAGCGCTGAACCAATTTCTAAAACACCGACAAGACGCATGAACCATTCTGCGTAATTGAAGCTCTGAAATGTAGCAATCATTTCTGCTGTACCAATCAGACGTATAGTGCCATAGTAGCCAATTATTGCTGCAATAACTATTTGTAAAATAAGTTTGACTATATTCATTCTCTTTTATTCATCCTACCTTTTTAGTGTACGGGTGCATTCTTGTATTGGATGCTGAGCTAAATTTAGCTTGAAGAATATTTCTTGAAGCGTTGCACCTTGGTGGTTTTCGCACTTCGTTTGAAACACACTATACTCATTAGTGTGTGGTTTGTGGGTTTATCATAAGTGTACGGTTTTATCTTCATAATGAGTGTATAGTAGCTCCCTTAGAGCCACAAGAGTTTTTGTTGTGTTTGAAAAGATACATTTTCGTTGGTTAAAGGGTCAATAAAACTGATGCTTTTTGCTAAAAGTTGTAGAGGCTTATCGTAGTCGTCTGGTCTTTTATCTTCAAGTATTGGATAGTAGCGGTCATACAGGATTTGAAAACCTAGGCTACTTAAGTGTATTCGTAGTTGATGTTGTTTGCCTGTAAGTGGTTTTAGGTCAAAGAAGGCTTTGTCATCAGCTACTTTAACGAGTTTGATGTGTGACTTTGCATTGACTGTGCCAGGTACAATTTGCATTCGGAACCATGGCTCACCCTGTTCCAATCTATTCTCAACTACCCACTCATCTTGTTCCAACAACTCTTTATCAGCAAAACTACAAACTGCCTTATAGCACTTATCAACCTGACCATTCATAAACAAATCAAAGTAAGGCGCACGGTACCTCTTTTGTTTAAGCAAGACCACCACACCTGCAGTAGCTCTATCTATGCGATGCATCGGTGTGATTTCGTCGTTGCCTGTGGTTTCTTTTAAGCGGTTCAGCAGGCACTCAGTTACAAATTCACCCGCAGGTGTAACAGGCAAGAAGTGTGGTTTATCAACAACAAGTAAGGTTTCAGTTTCAGCAATAATTTTTTCCTGAAAAGGTATTTTGACTTCGTCCTTGACCTCTCGAAAATAGAAGAGTCGTTTAAGAGGTGCATATTCAAAATCTAGAGAGATAGGGTTTTGATGTTCATCTAGGACTTTGCCTTCTAAAATACGCTCGCGCCATATTGCTCTATCAATCTTTGGAAAGCGTTGGGTTAAAAATTCCAAGATAGTAGGGTAAGGCTTTTCTGCCTTTGGCATTCGGACGATAGAGGGATATTTTGAGCGACCCATTGTGTAGTTATATCAATTTGGCTAAGTTACTGCTACAGAGTTACTGCTATAGAGTGACTGCTACAGAGTTACTGCTATAGATCAAAAAATAATGACTAGTGCTTTAACAAGTGAAAATCTAAGGATGTATAATCTGAATTAGCTAATCACGCACATTTTCCCATACCCTATAGCGTTTTGCCTTTTGAAAAAGGCGCATGGCGTGTGACCAGTTGAGTCCACCTTTACTTATGCTTGTGAATTGTGTGTGGGTATTTAACTGGGTATTTATGTGTGTGTTTGACATCCTTAATAGCTTATCACCCAACGATTAAGTGTTTCTCTAGCTACAAAATGGTGTATAACTAAAACTATGCCAACACGTGTTTTGATTCCTTCTGGGGTTTTAGGGTTAGGGTTTGATAGTGATGCGCTTGCAAAAGGTGTTGCTAGGAAACCAGATATTATTTGTATAGATGGTGGGTCTACTGATAGTGGACCTTTTTACTTGGGTACAGGTACATCGAAGTATTCGAGAGCTGCCACCAAGACGGAGTGGCGGGAGATAATGGAGGCTCGAGCCCGCCTAAACGTCCCCCTAGTCATCGGCTCTTGTGGCACATGCGGTACAAGCGAAGCTGTTGATTGGATGTACGACATCACAGTAGAGCTGGCAGAAGAACTCGGTCAAAGCCTAAAAATCGCCAAACTCTATTCTGACCAATCTGCAAACACAATCAAAGCAGCACTTAAGAGTAATAAATTGAAACCTTTAGACCCAGCTCCAGAAGTATCTTGCGAAGCTATCGATAGCTTCACCCACACCGTCGCCCTAGCAGGTGCAGAGCAAATCATGGCTGCTATCAACACAGGGGCAGATATCATCCTTGCAGGGCGCACAACTGACACAGCAACGATTTCTGCTTTACCAATCGCAAGAGGTGATAATGCTGGCTCAGTTTGGCACGGCGCAAAGATTGGTGAGTGTGGCGCATTCTGCACGACCAACCCCTCAAGCGGTGTGATTTTACTAGAATTTGACGAAACAGGCTTCACGGTTGAGCCTTTGGGTGATGATGCTTTTTGCACACCACACTCTGTATCTGCCCACATGCTCTATGAAAATTCAGACCCGTATATTTTATACGAGCCAGGTGGCTATTTAGATGTTCGACAAGCAACCTACACTGCGCTTGACGACAAACGTGTGCGTGTCGAAGGTTCAATTTGGACAGAACAAGAAGCCTACACTGTCAAGCTAGAAGCTTCAAAAGTAGCAGG
>CALGZD010000420.1 GCA_937934635.1 uncultured Deinococcales bacterium | reverse complement strand
CTTCGTAACGAGTAGGAACGAACTCATTTAGCATGGGTCAACATTACGTGGAAACGCTATAAAGATTTTACGTGATGTCAATGAGGCAAAACTTGCATTTGAACAAATGGGTATCAACTCGCTAACCCAAAAAGGTTAATTGTGTATACCTCTTGTGGTAGATGCCCACCAGTAGCAAGCTTCTGTAACATTGTTGTATAAGGAGTTTGAGACATGAAAACAATTCAAACAGCACGAAAATTTGTTAAGTTTATCGGCATAAGTTTAGTTTTATTAGGTATAGCTCTAGGAAGCTGGACAGCATTCAATCAAGTGTTTACGGACTCTGCTAAAGAGAGGTACATTCAGAGTGAAAGTTATCAGGTGCATGAGCATAATCACGGGCACAGTCACGGGCATAATCACGGTGACGATAGTCTAAAAGCATTTAACTACAGTTCATCTGATGAAGACGAAGAATTTAGCCATCCAATCATTCGTAACGAACAAGTCTATGATTCGGAAAATTTTAGAATTCACTACACTCTCAGAGGTGAAGATAAGGTAGATAGAAGGGATGACAACGATAACGGAGTGCCTGACTATGTTGAAGATATTGCTCGTACTGCTGAAGAAGTAAAAGCTAAAGAACTTGCACTTGGTTGGGCACATCCACCAAAAGATGGTAATTGGGGTGGCAATGACCTGTACGATATTTACCTACTTGCTGAAACTGAAGGTGGTGGCTTCGTAGATGGTGGTAGTGGTGAAGCAGTTGTTGGTGATAATCCATTTACACCAAATGTTAAAGAAATCAATGCGGCACTTTCATACATGGCATTGCCACCAGAATATCAAGAAAACAGCTTAGAAGAATCACGTGACTACTTGAAAGTGCTGATAGCACATGAATACCTCCATGCCATTCAGTTTGGTTATGAC
Source organism: uncultured Deinococcales bacterium (assembly GCA_937934635.1). Next base: position 3,133 of record CALGZD010000420.1, on the reverse strand, counting down.
GCAGAAGAACCCAATGATTGGTTTTGGGAAGGTGGCGCAAACTGGATAGAAGAACGTTTATATGATCGTGTGAACAGTCCGCATGAAACGCTTGAGTCTGTATTCAAATCAACAGATAGCTGTCAAGCAAGCTATGGTGGTGAAGTTCGCATAGAAGATGCAGACCGTGTTTATGGCATGTGGGTGTACTGGCAGTACCTAGCCGAACGCTATCATCCAGATATGTTGATGCTTGTTTGGGAAGAAGCTCGTTTTAAAGATAATTACGAAGCACTTGACGCTGTTCTCAAGCCTTACGGTACAGATAGCAACCAAAGTCTTAAAGATTTTGCAGTAGCTATGCTCACACGTGACTTTGAAGAAGGAAGAGAATTCCCAACAGTTAGGTTAGAAGCAACTGTCACCGAAAAAGGCTTTACTGCTAATGACGGTGTAGGGCAGCTTGCAGCAGACATTTTAGAGTTGGACTTTAAAGGTGAAAAGAATATTGAGCTACGCTCCAATAGTTTAGAAGGGCAAGTTGTAGGAATCCGTAACAAAGAAGCATCTGTTTTTGATGTGGGTCGCACTGGTGCAACGATTGATGCGAGTCAGTTTGATAAGTTATATCTTGTAGTCTTTAATCCAGAACGTCCGAGTGATGAAGCGTCTTGTAGTATTAGTAACTACAGTGTGGCACTGACTGATGCTCAGCATACTGTAGCTAGCACTAAGTATATGCGTCCAGCAGTGAACTTCAGTGAGCCACAAGTTGAAGGTCTTGAGCAAGAGTCTAGAGGTTTCTTTGGTTCTGTAGCAAATGCACTCGGTTTCTCAAATGATGTAACCACAATTTATCCACCTACTGGATTAGTGCCAAGCTACTTACCAGCATCGCTCACACTAGCTGAAGCTTATAAAGAAATGTATGAAGGTTCTGAGCTTACCGTTCTTGAGTACCTCAGTGAAGATGAAGAAAAGTACATGTCAATTGTGGCGGAGCAAGCACCTGCGGATAATCTTAGAGAGATTTTTGAACTATGGGATTATGACCTTGAAGATATTGATTCTCGTAAGGTAAGAAATCAAACCGTGTTTTTTGAGACCTTCGAAGAAGATGGTGAAAGCGTTGAACTTGCTAGTCTGATTAAAGATGGTCAGTTTTTAGAAGTGAGTGGCAATATGAGTAAAGCTCAGTTGACTCGGGTGATTAGAAGTTTGTTTTAATAGCAGTAGGTAAATGGGAGAGGCTCGAGCCTCTCTCTTACTCTTAATCAAGAAATTATAGTTGCTGAAAAACTTAGGAAATCCAGAAATCCAGAAATCCAAGTACTTGATTTATTAGAGTCAAAAACAACACTTTTTGAGATTGGACTTGAACCTTACAAAAGGATTGCGAAAAGGCTGAAGAACTGATACAAGTATTTTGTGAGAAACACCTATCTACAGGTCAGTACACTTAAAATACGGTAAAAGTACTTGCAGTTCAATGTAATGCAATTCAATGCAATGCAATTCAATGCAATTCAATGCAATTCAAAATGATGTGGTGTTTCCTTGTGGGCTGCGTTATCCTATAACACTGATTCAAACTCAACTGATTCAAATTCAACTGATTCAAACTCAACTGATTCAAATTCAAAGGATAATTTTATGACTTCAAACAACCTATTTGATATTCTCTTTGAAAAAGCAAAAGGTACACCTGAGAAAGTATGTATCACAACACCTGAGGGTGGAACCATCACCTATGGTGAATTGATTGATGCCAGTGGGCAATATGCCAACGCACTTAAAACTTTAGGTGTAGAAGTTGGTGACAGGGTTGCTGTACAAGTGGATAAAAGCATAGAAAAGCTAATGCTTTACTTAGGTGTGTTGCGAGTTGGTGCAGTGTTTTTACCGCTAAATACTGCTTACACACTTAGCGAACTCAGTTTTTTTATTGGTGATGCTGAGCCTAATGTGATTGTTTGTCGTAAGTCACATTTAACAGATTTATCAGGGGTGAGTAGTCGTGCCAGAGTTGAAACTTTAGAAGCAGATGGCACAGGTAGCTTGGTCAATAAAGCAGCCACGCAAGTTCATGAATTTGAGACAGTTGCACGATCAAAAGATGACCTTGCTGCAATTCTCTATACATCAGGTACAACAGGTCGCTCAAAAGGCGCAATGATTAGCCACTGGAACTTGGCTAGAAACGTTAAAGACTTAGAAAAAACTTGGCACTATTCAGCAGATGATATCCTGATTCATGCCTTGCCTATATTTCATACGCATGGATTATTTGTGGCTTGTAACCTGACCTTTTTGACAGGTGCAAGTATGTTCTTTTTAGATAAATACGATGCCGATACAATCTTAGGCTTCATGCCAAAAGCAACAGCCATGATGGGTGTACCAACCTTTTACTCACGCTTACTTGCCAGACCTGAATTTACCAAAGAGCTTGCTTCAACCATGCGTGTGTTCATTTCTGGATCTGCACCAATGACGGTTGAAGTTCACAAGCGCTTTACTAAACGTACTGGCAAAATTGTCTTGGAACGCTACGGTATGACTGAAACAGGCATGAATTGCTCTAACCCCTACGCACCAGAGGACTCCAGACGACAAGGCACAGTAGGCTTTCCACTTGGGGATATGCAATTACGCATTGCTGATAGCGAAACTGGTACAGTTTTGCCAACAGGTGAGATTGGCATATTAGAAGTAAAGGGGGACAATGTTTTTCAAGGCTACTGGCAGCTTCCTGACAAAACAGCATCTGAATTTCGCCCTGATGGTTTTTTCATCACTGGGGATATGGGTTTTATAGACGAAGATGGTTACATCACTTTAGTTGGCAGAAGTAAAGACTTAATTATTTCTGGTGGCTTTAATGTGTATCCAAAAGAAGTTGAAACAGTTATCAATGCGATTGATGGTGTAAACGAGTCTGCGGTGATTGGCTTGCCAGATGACGATTGGGGCGAGAGAGTTGCGGCAGTTATCGTACTTGAAAACGAATTGAGTAAAGACGATATTGCTGCAACGCTTAAAGAGAACTTAGCAGCGTACAAATTGCCTAAGCAGATTGAATTTGTAGACGAATTACCAAGAAATACGATGGGAAAAGTGCAGAAGAAGGCACTGCGCCAACATTATTCTTAGA
>CALGZD010000419.1 GCA_937934635.1 uncultured Deinococcales bacterium | reverse complement strand
TTACTTCTAGGCCGTAACCTTGGCTTGCTAAATCAGGAATAGCTAAAAGCTTTTCTCGCCAGATAGCACGTTGCCCATTTAAAACAGGGGTGATGGCTTGAGAAGCATTGGTTTGCCAGCGGCCACCTTTAAAGTCGCCTCTAGCCATGTCTACATTTTTTGTTATTAAGGGCTTGACTAGATCAGTTAGGTGATGAGGGTTTAAACCTGTTAAGTCTGCATCAATCAATACAAGAATATCTGCATCTAAAAAGCTGGCACCCTCAACAACTGCGCCAGCTTTTCCTAAATTCTTTTTTAATTTTAATATCTCTGCACCTGCATCTTTGGCAATAACTGCTGTCTTGTCGGTAGAACCATCATCAATAACTAGCACAGGTCCAAGTTTTGAATTGATAGCAGTGTTTATAACTTCAGCAACAGTTGCTGCTTCGTTAAATGCAGGAATCAGTATTGCAACAGTAGGTTGCATAGTTGACTATCTATCCAGCTCCAGTGAATAGGTCACTCAATTCATTAAAGGTGACAAGCACCATAAAGGTAATGAGAAGAGCAAATCCGATAAAGTGAATAAACTCTTCGCGACCAGGTGGTAGTGGCTTGCCACGAATGGCTATAACTATTGACATGAGTATGCGACCACCATCAAGTGCAGGAATTGGTAACAGGTTGAAGATAGCTAAAGAAAAATTAATAAGGGCAGCCATAAGTAGAACTGGAAGTAAGCCACCTTTAGTTGCTTGATTAGTCATTGTAACCATACCTACTGGACCAGCAACGCCTTCAGATTGTTCTTGAAAGGTCAAGGTTTTGAAGATAGCCTCAAAAAGACCACTTACAGCTTCAGGTATCACTCGAATTGTAAAACGAATAGATTCAGACATGGCTTGTAGGAAGTTGATTTTATCAGGAGTGTTAGTGATTTCAGGCATCATTGCTACGCCAAGAAAGCGTTCACTGCCAGTATTAGGATTAGCCAGTGCCCCCTCAATAGGCCAAGCTGTCGATATGTCTATAACTTCCTCACCACGTTGGACACTTAAGGTAAGTTGATCTCCAGTTCGAATAGCATTTGAAACGAAGTCTAAATCTGGTTGATTTGTGCCATTCAGCGAAAGCACAACATCATTTGCTTGTAAGCCTAAGCTTTCAGCGACACTTCCTTCGGTGATTTGGGCAAAAATCGTCCCTGAACTAGAAGGTTCAATTCCTGTTGTGATGTATCTATAAAACGGGTCTATTGTAGTTACTGTGGCAAAAAGTAAAATTGCAAGTATGTAGTTAGCAATAACTCCGCCAACTAAGACCCATATCTTTTCCCAGACATTTTTAGTAGCAAAGCCAGTTGTGGCTGTGCGTGGTTTTCCATCCTCGCCAATTTCTGCTGCCATACCTGGAATGTCAACATAGCCACCTAGTGGCAGAGCTGAAAGTCGCCATTCTGTTCCACGCCACTTTTTTCGGAAAAGTACTGGACCCATGCCAACACTAAAGGCACGAACATCCAAACCAACACTTTTAGCATTCCAGTAGTGTGCAAGTTCATGAATAACAACTGCAACTGTAAGTATAAGTAAAAAAACGATAGCCGTAAGCATATGCATTAGCATAGCTTGTGATTCCTCACTTAACAATGAGAATAGTTGGTACTGAAATCTGGTTGTAAGACATCTAAAGTTGTTTATAGAAGATACTGATATGATTTGTTGCCTTAGCCATAATGATGTTTTGCATCATGCCTAATGTTTTTCATCAGCTTGAGGAAGTATCACTACTAATTTTGGTGGGAGATGGTCTATCTACTATTACCTTTAAGTAGATTTATAAAATGTACATAACGGTAATTCAATTAGAGAAAAATTTTAAGACAAGAAAATTTCTAAATTTAACTTAATTATCTTTTGAGAAAATGCGTCTAGGACAGACTTTCTTGTGAGAGGCATCTTAAACGTAAATCACACTATACTTATAGTTACTGAAAAGTGCTAAAAACATAAAAAGTGTAAGAACCCTGTGAGCCTTTCTGTCTATAGTCGTATACAGCAAGGGGAGGAGATGACAACCCTTGCTGAAATCCTCCAAAGAGACAGCATTTATAAAATCTACTCTGTCTCTACAAAGAAAGGGCGTATACAATGCGTCAGCAAAAGTCAAACAAAGGTTTCACCCTTATCGAGCTATTGATTGTTATTGCAATCATCGGCATCCTAGCAGCAGTACTTATTCCTAACCTACTAAGCGCTCGTAAGCGTGCTTACGACACAGCAACCCAGTCATATCTACGTGAAGTTGCTACTTCATCAGAAGCTTACTACATTGACAATAACAGATATCCAGCTGCTATTACTGATCTAGAAGTTGCACCTTATGACCTAAGTGCTCCAGCAAATGTTGATGGTGTTGTTGTAACTGCTGGTGACTCAGCTACTTACTGCTTCTCAGCATCACACACAGGTAATGCAGATGTGACATTCTCAGTTAGTCCAAATAATGGTGTTCAGAAAACTGCAGATTGTAGTGTACCTCCTACACCATAAGTTATAAACTAGATTGAAATTTTAAGGGGGAGTGTTTTCACACTCTCCCTATATTTTTTTAAGAATTAGTTAGGTACCCTACATGATAAAAATATATAACACTACTAAAGGGTTTTCATTGGTAGAAATTTTGATTGTTATTGCGATTATGGCTATTCTTTTTGCTGTAATGATGCCAAATTTACTTCAAAGTAGGAATAGAGCGAATGATACAAGTACAATGCACTATCTACGTGCTGTGGCTATAAAACAGGCAGATTACTATATGGATTATTCAACCTATGCAGATGAGCAAACACTATTAACAGATTTAGTTGTTGATCACAATCTTGTCATAGAAAGCTGGCAAGGTAGTGCAGGTGGTTTTTGTGTACAAGCTAAACATGTTAGAGGTGAGAGCTATAAAGTCAATGCATCATCTCAAGTTGTAAAAGGTAACTGCACATAATCGTAATTTTTAATTTTAATTTTAAGAGGATGGAGTCTTTCCATCCTCTTTTTTGTTATCTAGCCTTTGAAGTACAACAGAGACAAAAGTGTACATAAAACTTGTGCAAAATGATAAACTTTGAAGATATTAGGGCAAAAAATTGTAAAATTTGTTTAAATTTTACAAAAGTTGCTAAAAATTTATCTAAAAACTCAAAAAATAATTAATTTGGAGAAGATTTATGATTAGTGTAAGTGATTTGCGTAATGGAACTAAAATTGAAATGGATGGTCAGCTTTGGGAATGTTTAGACTACAGCCACATCAAAATGGGGCGTGGTGGTGCAAAGATCGTTTGTAAATTCCGTAATATGGAATCTGGCTCAATTGTTGAAAAGACCTTTAACAATAGTGAAAAAGTACAAGATATTTTCATTGATTATCAAAAAATGCAGTACCTATACAATGATGGTGATATCTATACCTTTATGGATTTAGAAACCTACGAACAGCCAACTTTAAGTAAAGATCAGGTTGGCGACGCAGCAAAGTGGTTAAAAGAGTCAATGGAAGTGCAAGTGGACTACTATCAAGGTAAAGCTCTCAAACTGACACTTCCCGATAACGTTGAATTAGAAATAACATACACAGAACCTGGTGTTAAAGGTGATACTGCTTCTGGTGGTACAAAAGCTGCAACACTAGAAACAGGCGCTGTTATCCAAGTACCCTTATTTGTTGAGCAAGGCACAGTTGTAAAAGTAGACACACGTACTGGTGACTACCTAGGTCGTATCTAA
>CALGZD010000418.1 GCA_937934635.1 uncultured Deinococcales bacterium | reverse complement strand
ATTAAGATGATTGAGCATTGGTTATCCAGATTATCTAGATTATCCAGATTATCTAGTTCTGCTTCTTGTGCTGTATTTTGTAAATAACCTTCAGACAATTCAAAGCAGTTTGGTAGTAGGGCACAAGTACGAAGCACTTGTGTAAAGCCGATATCATTGCCACCAACTGAAAGTAGCAGCATATCCGCTTTTTGACCAGCCAGCGCAGTTTTAAGCTGTTCGACCTGTGGTGCTTTACCTCTGTGGGGTGCTAGTAAGCCTTTGTGGATGCTAGCGCCTGAGCAAGATACGTTTACTAAGCTCACTGCTTTGTGTGGGTTTTCCTGCTGGATGCGTCGGGCAAACTGGACTGTGCTCGAGCGCAACGACCTGTGACAAACAGGATCTTCCCACGTGGCTTCTGCGCCACCTACAACCTCTTGAATCATCGTGGCTGCATTGGCTAGTCTTCTACGGCTACTATCAACAAGTTCGTAGGTTGCTGCAAGGCTCTCGTAAAGCTCTTCAGATTTAAGTTCTAGATTTGGTCCTAAAACATTATTGAGCACCATTGATAATTCATCACTGAATTCAAGAAGCTCTTGATAGCTCAATTCACCAAATTCACTGGCACTATCTGCAATAGAACGAGCAAAGGGTTGTAGTTGCCGAATGCAACGAAGCGAGCCAATAACCGTAATACGATTTCTACCTGACTCGGCTGATTCATCACCTGCAGATGGAGGGTCTAGTACAGAATCTAGGCTTGTGCCTAAACAATTCGCAGCAAGCGACACAAGGTCTTCCTGTGTTTGTTCAAGACTACCCAAAAAGGCTTCACTATCTGCAAACTCAGTTTCAAAATAGTTCATCACATCATTTGAAAAAGCTTGACCGTACTCACCCAGTACCGATGCAGCAAGGGTTAGAAAATCGCCACCAGCCGTGATGCTTTGTCTTAGTGCTTCATCGCAACTTACTACGTAGCTATTTAAGTCTTGGCTAACTGCGGAGCATTCTTCAACTAATGCCCCAAAGCTATCTACTAAGTCAGCTTGATAAGCATCTACATCAAAGTTTTCAAATTTACTTGTTAAATCTTCGCTCAATGCACCCACACCGTTACTCAGTTCTTCAAGTGCCAAGAGCTTGCTTAAATTTTCTTGTAGTTCGTGCTGTGCTTGCTGATAGTCTTCAATAGCTGCCCGATAAGCTTCATAGCTTTCAAAGTTGATGGGTCTGTCAGGGCTGCCTTCACCTGAAGCAAAGGAGTCACCCATCGCAGCAATGATGAGTTGTTCTAAGTTGATAGTCCCTGAGATTGTAGCTAGGTTTTGATTATTTGTAGCATTGGAAATAACAATACTCAGTAAATGATTGCCTTCTTGTAAATCGGTATATAAATAACAGCTTTGATTTGTTTCCAGAAAGGCATTGTTTACATACCAACTGTAGGATAAAGCAGACGAGCTGTTATAGCTTGATGCTGCTTGGCAAATATCTAGGTAAACCTTGGAAGATGTAGCAACACTTGTCTGATTTGTACCTGTCTGATTTGTAATGCCTTCACCTGAAGCAAAGCTGTTAACAACTTGCCAACGAAGCTCATTTTGATTTGTTTGTGCAAGGCTAAAGGTAGTAAAGCTGATTAGTATTAAAAGTAAAACCCTAATAGTGTGCAAAAAAATAGCATTCCCCATATTAGGAAAATGCTATCACGTGATTATGTGAGTCTTTTCTTAAGAGCTTTCGGATTTTGTCAGTTAAAAGAGTATGTCATTCTGAGCGCTAGCGAAGAATCTCGATAAAGGCTCAAGAAAAATAAAGTTTGGCGAACACATTTGTCGAGATTCTTCATTTCGCTGCGCTTCATTCAGAATGACATGAATCCACAAACTCACCTAGCTCCTTTATATGCCTTAGGCTAAAATCTTTAAATCTACCCTGCTTGCTCTTTAGCACGTTCTTCTGCTTGCCATTCAAGACCAGCATAAATTAAGCCTTCAATGTCTCCATCCAAGATATTGTCTGGATCATGGCGCATCTCGTTTGACCTGTGGTCTTTGACATACTGCTTATCTAGCACATATGAGCGAATTTGTGAGCCCCACTCAATCGCCATTTGTGTACCTCTAGCCTTAGCTTGCTCTTCTAAACGCTTGCGTTCTTCACGTTCAAAAAGGCGTGAGCGAAGCACTTTCAAAGCCTTTTCACGGTTCTTGATTTGCGATTTTCCATCCTGACAAGTCACCACGATTTCATCTGGCGTGCCACCTTTATATACAAGGCGAACCGCAGAGTCAGTCGTATTCACCGACTGCCCACCAGGTCCAGAAGAACGGTAGACATCTGTGCGGATATCACTTGGGTCGATGTTGATTTCAATCGTGTCATCAATTTCAGGCATGATTTCAATGGAGGCAAAACTGGTGTGCCTGCGGTTGTTTGAGTCAAAAGGGCTTACACGTACTAACCTATGAACGCCAGATTCAACTTGCAACATACCAAAGGCACGTTCACCACGAATAATCATTTGGGCGTAATCAATGCCATTTGGTGCGGTGTCGTTTCCGACAGCATCTAGTAACTCAACATTCATGCCACCACGCTCTGCAAAGCGGCGGTACATGCGCCAAAGTATGCCAGCCCAATCACTAGACTCAGTACCACCAGCACCAGGCTTGATGGTTACGATAGCTGCATTGTCATCGTATTTACCAGCGAAGAGCGTCTCTCTATAGAGCATATCGAGGTTTTTTTGTACCTCAGCAAGTTCTGCTTCTAGGTCAGCTTGCTCTTCTTCGGTTTCGGCAAGTTCAAAAAGTTCTTCCAAACTTTCCAAATCGCCTTCAATTGTTTTAAAATTGTCAACGACTTTTTGTAGACGTGTAGACTCCTGATTAACATTTCTTGCTTTTTCAGTGTCGTTCCACAAGTCGGGGTCGTTCAATAAAGGTTCTAATTCCGCTAGTCTGGCTTCCTTACCAGCAACGTCAAAGATACCCCCGTAAAGACTGAAGTTGTTCTTGTTGTTCTTTTAAGTTCATATGTATCCTCCAAGCAAAAAAGTTGAGCAAAAACGTTGCTTAGTGTACCTTAAATGCTTATG
>CALGZD010000417.1 GCA_937934635.1 uncultured Deinococcales bacterium | reverse complement strand
AACCATCAAGGCTTGTGCCTTAGCAAGTTCTGCATAAAGCTCAACGGCACGTTCAGGGTTGCGTTTTTCTAGTTCCATGGCTAGCTTGACCGATTTGTTTATAAGTGCTTGCGTTTTATTGGCATTGTCAGAAAGTTTCATAGTGTGTGTCTCCATTTGTGAGCATTACAGTCTATAACTTTTACTGTAACACGCAACTATACGCTTATAGCTTCATCATAGACGCTGTGCTAGGCTGGCGGATGAAATGAATGTTGATGAATACTTGACAAGATTGCAATATACAGGTCGGAGAGATGTTTCTAAAGAAACGCTTTTTGCCTTGCAAGAAGCGCATTTGAGGACGATTGCTTACGAAAATCTGGATATTCATTTGGGGGTTGTTGTGGGGCTCGAGCTCCCCAACAGCTACAACAATATCATCCTGCAAAACCGAGGTGGCTGGTGTTTTGAACTTAACGGTCTACTAGCATGGCTACTCACTGAACTAGGCTTTAAGCTCGAACTACGTGGAGCAGTTGTCGTTCCTGAAGAAACAAAACCAAAAACATTAGCTAGCCAAACTAAGGCTATCACTCCTGAAAGCCGAACGCATGTTGTATTGATTGTCGAGGTCGATGGTGAACAGTACCTAACAGATGTTGGTTTTGGACCTGCTTGTATTCATCCCTTAGCGTTAAAAACAGGTGACTATAGCCAAAATGGTTTTAACTATGCATTGCATGATATAGGTAAATTTTGGTTTTTTGAAAACCATAAAGGCTTAGGGGGGCACTTTTACTTTGATGAGCAACCTTTTGAGCTAGCTGATTTCGCAGATAACTGTACGATGTTGCAGACTTCTCCTGAATCGCATTTTGTCAAAACAACAGTCACATATATTTTCTCTGAGGGGAATATTCTGAGTCTGAAGGGAAGAAGCTTTCGAACAATTATGCCTGAAGGACATAAAGATAAAATCATTGATTCTAAAGAAGAATACAGCGAAGTTTTGAAGCAGCACTTTTTTCTCGATATTGAAGCTATAGATACACTTTGGAAAAACGTTGAGTCTTTAGCTCTGGGTTAGTACAAGTTCCTGACCTAGAGTATATTTTTTTGCTAGCTTTGTAGTTTCTCTATCGATAAGCTGTTGACCATAGTTGTTTAAATCATCAGCTCTGAGGTTTTCAAGTTGGTCAAAAATTCTTTCAGCAGCAATGCCAGATATCGTTTTGCTTTGCAGTGCCAAGCTACTAGCAAATAACAATGCTGAAGTATCTTTTAAGCTGAGTAGCCAATGAATGATTTCATCGGCTTTGATTGTACTTTCTTTTGCAAGCATTACATAAAAGCTAAGTACATGCTTTGTCTGTACACTCAGGTAGCCACTTTTAAGTTGTGATAAACCTTCATAACCCTTTTGGTGAAGTTGTTTAGCAGTTAAAAAATCTTGAAAGCTTTGATGACTATATTCAAAGATGTCGGTTGTATTGACTGAATTAAAGATACCTTTTGAGTTACTACAAGTCTCTAAAATTGCATCAAGCTCATCTGGGCTGAGGACGTGGTTTAGGCTGTCGAATTCTGACATCATGATTTGTTTACACCAATTATGACGGATGTAAGCTGAGGCATTTTTATGCATGGTATAGGCAGTGCGCTCGAGCACACCTTCCCATTGCGGTGGTGTACAGTTGGGCGGGCAGTACCACAAAGTAGATTGCTTTATATAGTTTTCAAATAAAGTAGCTTGTTCAGCTTCTAAAGCAACTTGGTCTGTAAACAGGGCACTATTCATACAGAGCATCATTGGATTTTGGCATAGAGTAAGTAAGTCTGGATTTGCCTTTATCTGCTTTAATAGTACAGTGCTGTCTAAAGGTTTATCTAAATCGATATTACTATTGATAAAATCACAATGTTTATGTAGATAGCTTTCAATAGCACTAACGGTCATTGGCGCTAAAGTATAAGTGGCAATGTCTTTGTAAATTTCATGTTCAGTTTGAGAATGAGTGTGCGTATCTGTAATGATGATGTAGTTGTGTGCATACAATTCAGTAAAATTTGCGATACCTGCTAACCAGTGATTTCGAACATTGGGGTCATCTATGTCATCAAGACCATCAAAAAGGAATAAACAATTTCCGACAGCTAGCTTTTCATTTACATAAGCTTCTACCTCAGCACCTACAGGTAAATGAGGTGGCAATATTAGTTTGAGGATAGTTTCAAGCGTCACGACATCGTTATTACTATCTATTTCTTGTGTGTAATTTAAGCGTTTCAGCGGAATGAAAAATGCTAAAGTTTCGTTTTCAATAGTAGATTGAAAACTTGCAGCTTTTAAAGCTAAAAAACGGCACAGTGTAGTTTTGCCACTACCTGCCACACCAGTGATGAGCAAGTGCTTATGGTTGCTCATTAACTCATTTATATTTAGGTTTTCTGGTTTATCTGTATTGAGAGTTTGTAGCTGAGGTTGACAGTATAAGTCGATGAGTGGCACAGACTTATTTAATGGTCCAATGGCAACATCACTCAAGTGTTGACACTGTTCGATAAGCCATTCTCGGTAAGCAATATCGAATTCAGCGGCACTTAAGCCTGCTTCTATAGTTTGTGTTTGAGTAGCTGACTCTCTAGCAAGAAAGCCAAAAAACTTTTGCCATTCCATCCCTATCTTCTCCAATAGAGAGTATACCGCAGCAGTTTCAGGTGATTTTCTATAGATAGCGTTGTAATAGTGTTTATGTATGTTTGATTGATGAAGTATGAAATTATCCGCCAAAGCCTTTGGCGAAAACTTCCTCTTTGATAAAACGTTCTGTAATAACAAGCAATATAATCCCAGGAATAGACACAATAATGGCAATTCCTGCACCAACAGGGTCGAGCGAAGCGCCACTGCTCACTTTTGAAAATAGCAAGGTTGGTAGCGTGTCAATGCTGCCTCTGCCAACAAAAAAGGTGAGTAAAAAGATGTTGGATGAAATCAAAAAGGCAAAAAGACCACCAGCGATGATGCCCGGCAGAATCATGGGAAGAGTAACGTGCCAAAGGGTTTTAGCAGGGCTAGCACCAAGGACTCGAGCCTGTTCTTCGTAGTCGCTGCTTAAGCCTTGAAAAACAGAAGTGAGCACCCGAACCATATAAGGCAAAGTGGGTATGAGGTGGACAATGATGATGCCGATAAAACTACCTGCTAAACCGAGTTGGATAAAGGTAATAAGAATACCTAAACCAACGGCAATTTCTGGCACAATCAGTGGCGTTAGCAAAAAGAATTCAATAAAGCTTTTGCCTCGAAATTTTTCTTTGGCAAGTACCCGTGCTGCTGGCAGGCTGATGAGGGTGCATATGGCAGTAACAATCAAAGCAATGATAATGGTGTTTCCTGTAGCTTCCAACACTCTAGATACAGGCGAAAAGACATAATCCCATGCTAGTAATCTGCGAGATTCATCTCTAGCTTCTAGCCACCAAGTACTAGGCAATAAGTTTGGCCAGTTCCACCTAAAAGCAAAAGAGGCAATGCCAAGTGGGATAAAAGGACCAAGCACCGCAATGCTCACAAAAGTGATGTAAAACCTTTGGAAAGGTGATAAGTTTTCCTTAAAAGAACGAAACATTAGTTACGTCCTCGCAAACGTTCAAAACGTCGGTAAAGCATGAGGTAAGTGAAGAGTAAAACCCCTGAGATAAGGCTAATGAACATGACGATAGCCATGGCACTGAGTCGCTTTGAGTAGTCTGCATCGTCAAAGGCGCGCCATGCTTCTACGGGTAGGGTATTTGGAAAGCCACCACCAAGAATAAATGGCACATCAAAATTACCAAAGTTAAAAGCAAAAACAATAATCGTAGCTGAGACGATGCCGGGCATGATTTGTGGCAAGGTGACATGCCAAAAAGTTTGCCAAGGATTTGCCCCTAAGGTTGAAGCTGCTTCTTCGCTTTCTTTGCCAAGACCCATCAGTACAGAGTAGATAATGAGCGTGCTGAAGGGGATTTGTTTCCAGAGATAAACAAGCATAATTCCCAAACCACTGTGAGTATTTATGATGCGAGGGAAGTCTCTGGTACTTTCGATAAGTCCAACGGCGTAGAGCATTCGTGCGATGATGCCACCATTGGCAAAGAGTAAAATAGTGAGTGATACGCCTACGAGGTAGGGAATCATCAGCGGTAGCTTATAGATGTACTGGAAGAACTTCTTGCCTGCAAAGCGTTTGCGGAGTGTTAAAGCTAGGTAGATGCTACAAATCGTACCGATGATGGTGGGTACGAGTGCATAGTAGAAAGTATAGAAAACAGAGCGCCAAAAGCCCGGCATAGAAAATAGGTCTTTGTAATATCTTGTGGTTGGAAATTCGTTGATACCATACAGTGGTGCATAGCCAAAGCTTTGCAGTAAAGCGATGATGAGTGAACCCATGAAAAGGATGATGAGCACTAGCATAGCGGGGGCTAGCATGAGGGGAATACGGAATTGCTTCATAAATAAAGTGGGTTTTACTGACTAGGCATTATACCAATTCCGCTTAAATCCGTTGTAAAGTCTAAACGTGTATTTTAAGTAGTAGGTGAGTTAACTAGCGGAATAAACTAACGCACCTGACGCACCTAACGCTTCTGAGGCATTCTTTTACTAGATATATTTTCGGATACGGTATTAACTGTAAAATAAGCAAAAAGCTTCATACACTTCACACCTTAAACGTAACAAAGCCATATTGGTAAAATAGTTTTCTAAAATAGTGATAGGCTTACCGACGTTACGGATGAGAATATACACTTTTAAGTGAGCCTCTGTAATTTTAAGGAGGTATACTAACTATGTTTAACCTTAGTATACCGATTAATGGGAGAGGTTTCAAAACCCTTTCTCTTGTTACTTCCTTCGTTTTCTACATCATTTTCAGTAGCTCTTTTGCCCAGAATACAGATCAGGCATTAACGGTCAGTATGAATACTGGTTGGCAAGAGAATAATCCGATGGTAAGTGACTTTGTAGTAGGCAGTTATGTGCCTATTACTGCGTTTCTAAATCGCAATGCTTATGTTTATCTGTTTGAGATTCGTCCTAATGGGGCGGTAAGGTTAAATTTCCCTTCAAATCTTGCTGACTATGATCCGCAGACGACAGGTAATGTCATTTGGGGTGGGGAAGGTCAAAGTTTTGTACGCTTTGTAGGTACAGGTAGTGATGTAGGTCTATGGAATTATGTTTTAGTTGCTAGCTTAGAGCCTTTAAGTAAAGATGAACTAGCTAGACTCAATACTTCTCAATCGCTAGGAGATTTGAACTTGAGTACTGAATGGTACGTAGCAGTGAAGCAGCAAGCACAAGTGGGGAGTACAGGTTCTTTCGCACAACAGCAAAAAGAAGATAGCTCACTGTGGCCAATTTTTACGTATGTCCGTGACAATAATCTTTTAAATTACTAATACCTGTTTACAAGCTACTATAGAGTAGTAAGGTAATTTAAAAACCATCAGCATTTGTAGTGAATGCTGATGGTTTTTTAATGTTCTATTCTTCAGTGGCTGTTAGTGCGGTAGCAACAATGTCACCGAGCGCTTCATCTGATTGGCGTTCGATGTACTCAATCCAGATAGTTTCGATGACATCTACTAACGATGCATTGGTATCTGGCACAGTTGATTCTGCTAATTCAGCGAAGGTAACACCTGAAAGGTCAGGCGCAGCTTCAACAACGGCTGCTTGGTCTTCTTCACTTAGGAGCGGTACGTCTACGCCAAGTGCGTAACCTAGCTCTGATAGCTTTGAGATTTGGTTAGCTGGGTCAGAGAGTAAATTCGCAAGTACCATTGCCGCAGCAGGATTTGGTGCATTGATTGGAACACCAATGAAGTTTTTGTTTGCAATCATGTTCCCTTCAGGGAAGATGATATTTTCGGTTGTTTCTGCGAGTGTGCCATCTTCTATGCCGATAGCTACACCGTATATGTCAAAGCGGCACTGCATGTCTACTTCGCCATTTACTAAAAGTGTTTCGTTAGCCTTGTGGTTTTCTGGGTAGATTGGGGAACCACGTTTGCCGTCTTCACCGCCACCACCTAAGACATAGGGCTCGAGCCTCTTAAGGTACTCAAAGCCAGGTGTCATGAGTGCTGTAAGTTCTTCAGCAGTAAAGTCACTAGCATTTTTCTGAAAAGGTTCTGCGCCTGTACCTTCAGGATTGTGAGCGTAGAGCACAGTTTGTACAAAGGTATTGCCCTGATAGTGTGGTGGGCGTACATAGGTAAAGCGACCTGGGTCGTCACGCAACAGTGTTTCTAGTTCAGCAAAAGTACTTGGCGCACTTTCACGAGAGAGCCTAGCGGTATCTATGAGGCAAACATACTGTGAACCTGACCACGGCACTTCACGCTTTTCGGTTGGATAACCAAAGTCAAAGAGGTTAACACCTGAAGCAGGATCGCTGGTATCAAGGTTGAAGTACTTTGAGTTTGGTAGTAAGTCTGCATAAGCGCCAAACATAAGGTCTTGGCTGGCAAGTGTAAAGAAGTTTTCGCCATTAATCCAAATAGCATCAACAGCACCTTCACCGACACCACGACCTGCTGTATCATCTGCAAGGACAAGGTCAACAGCGTCACGTGTGTTAGGAATGCGTGATGTTTGTAGGTCTATGCCTAAATCTGCTAAATCAGGCTTTACGACAGTTTCTATCCAGCTATTGAGCGAGTCGCTACCGCCCCAGTGAAACCAATTTACTTCGCCTTCTTCAGAAGCTCTTTCAAGAACGTCATCCCAAGATAGTTCTCCAGCTAAAAAAGCGTCTCTAAAGGCTTCAGCTTCTGCATTGCCCTGTGCTAGTGCAGATGTACTCACTAATAAAAGTAGAGGTAGTAGGACTAATAAGATTTTTTTCATAAATTTCCTTTCTTCAAATAAATCTTGTGACTTTCCACAAAAAACAAACCCAATCCAT
>CALGZD010000416.1 GCA_937934635.1 uncultured Deinococcales bacterium | reverse complement strand
CAACAAAGATACACCCAACAAAGATGCACCAATTGACTTTCCCCTTAGCTTAGCTTTATCATTTTTGTACTAACGTATCTGAAGGAGCTCTATTATGGCAAAAGACGGGCCAAGAATTAAAATCAAAATGGAAAGTACCGCTGGTACTGGTTATATCTATGCAACTACAAAAAATCGTCGTAATACAACAGCAAAACTTGAAATGAAAAAGTACGATCCAGTCGTACGTAAGCACGTTTTGTTTAAAGAAGCAAAGATATAAGCTAGCGTTCACTAAACATTTAAAGCGAACATTTAAAAAGGCAACCTTCGCAGGTTGCCTTTTTTATTAGCTATTAAAACTAAAGTTATTCAATATTTAGCGATGTACGCATGGTTTGCATTAGCTCTGGTGAAAGTCTCTGACCACGTAATCCCGCAATATCCTTTGCCTCGTATGGTCTAAAATCTTCAGCCAGAAGGCTTTCATTACCCCATGTTGTCAATACATAATTGAGCACACCAGCAATATCAGCATCGCTCAATTCTGGGTAGCCACGCATAGGTTGGTTATAACTTAAGCCATCAACCTGAATTGTTCCTTCAATTCCATAAAGTACCACGTTAGCTAAGTAGTCACGATCAGCATTGAAAAGCTTCGCTGCATGATTTGCAAGCGGTGGGAACACTGTGATGATACCCTCACCATTTGCTTGGTGACATGCTGAGCAGGCACTGTAAACATCTTTGTTCACATCTACACGCATACCATTTGCAAGTAGAACACTACTAGCAACTACACTTGTTGGTGCTACACCAATAAGATTTGATGAGCTACTCGTCGTGGTCGTTTCAGTAACTTGAGTAGTTGTTTCCACAACTTCAGGCTGTATCACTTCAGGCTGTGTCATTTCAGGCTGTGTCACTACAGTCTCAGTTACTGTTTCTGTCACAGCTTCTGTCACAGCTTCTTCAGTTGATGAACTAGTAGCAGCAGCACCATGTGCAGCGGCAGCACCACCTGTAGTCTCAGCAAAGAAGCTCGCACGCATAGCATGGATGTCCTGCATACTTAAGTCTTTGCCACGCTCAGCCGCAATGTCTGCTGCTGTGTAAGGCACAAAATCACCAGGTAGGAGTGCATCATTACCCCAACTATGAAGCTCATAATTGAGAGTATCTGCAATTTCCTGATCACTAAGTAATCCCCAAGCAGGCATAATGCCATTGTAGGTAGCGCCATCAATTTCGATTTCACCCTGCATACCGTAAATCAAAAGATTTACAAGATACTTTGGATCTGCTTTATACAAATCAACGATATGACCTTTAAGTGGAGGGAAAGCACCTGGCAGTCCTTCGCCAGTCACTTGGTGACATGCTAGGCAATTTGCATTGTAAGCTGCATCGTTAATTGTATAGTCTGGCGTTGTATAGTCTAAAGTAGTATTTGCAGTCGCCGCCACAGTTGTTGTTGCATCTCCCCCACTTGCGATCCCACTTGCTACAGTTGCTGTTCCTGCTGCTGCAGTTGCCGCAGTTGCCATACCTGCATTTGTAACGGCATTTGTAGCTGTGTTTGATGTCTCAGTTACAGTTTCAACTACTGCGGTTTCAACTACTGTAGTTTCTGTAACTTCGTTAGTCTCTACTTCAGTAGTCTCAACAGGAGCAACTTCTGCTACAGGTGTACCTGTTTGCTTCAAAGACGTCGTAATATTACCTAGCCCTTTATCAGCAACAGCACGTATCGCAGTATCAATAGGTAAAGTTACACGGTCAGCATTTTCAGAAACTTGTGCGCCACCTTTTAGCATGGTTGCTGCATTATTCAGCGTAGCCTCATACTGACTTGTATCTGGATTAACATAACGACCAGTTTTACCAAAAGATGCTAAGAATAACAGTACTGAAATCAGCACAATACCAACTATCAATAATAGCCCCATCAACATTCGGTTAGTACCAGAATCAATCAGATACTGTCTGTCAGCTTTAAGGTTGCTCGATACATTATTTTCATTATGATTATCAGCAGCCATTAGTGTGCTCCTTCTGCATGTGCGTGTGCAGCATGTTCGCGGATGTGCTCGAGCTCAATCAATCTAGGATCATTCACAGGTAAGAGTGGTTTATCTTTCAACCAATAAATAAAGGCTGCAACCCAAACCCCACCAATACCAATCAAAGCAGTAATATCACCTAAGTGAAGTTGGAAACCTGTTCTGTCGTATTCAGGAACAATGTAGAAAAACAAGTTCACAAGCTGAGCAAAAATCATCCAACCAGCAACAATTGCTAACATACGATGACTTTGCTTAACCCATCTAGAGAACAAGATGATAAACGGTACGAAAAAGTGGAATACGCCTAAAAATGCGCCCATACCACGCCAAACACTTAAGTGGTCTAAACGTTGTAAGAACCATGGACTTGTTTCCATTGTGTTACCAGACCAGATAATGATGAGCTGAGAAACATTGGTGTATGCCCAGAAAAGTGTAAAAGCCATAAGGAAGTTACCCATATCCTGAACAAACTTCTTCTCGCCAACAACTTCTTTGAGAGGACTGACTTTTGAAAGCGTTAACGTCAATATAATCATAAAAGCAGTTGCAGTAATCGCCTGACCAACCATAATCAGAATCCCATAAAGACCTGAAAACCAATCTGGTCTAAGTGACATTGTCCAATCAAAAGCTGCAAAGGTCATGATGAAAGTAGCTAATATGAAATACCCTGGACTTGCTCTATGTAATTTCAAACCTAGTGGCTTAGCATGGTCTGCTGATTCATCTTGCTTTTGTGACAAGCTATAAAAGCGCCAAGCGATGAAACTCCAAGCCAAGAAGTACAAGATGCTACGAACAATAAAGAAAGATACATTTAAGTAACCAACTTTAGCTGCAACCAAAGGATGTGACGCTAAGTAACTAACATCTGTCCACTTGTACAATGCACCCAAGCCAAAAAAGACAACAATAAAGAGTAAACCCATTACAGGGATAACCATTGATCCAGCTTCTAAAAAGCGTCTAAGCATAGCTGCCCACACACCACCTGCAAGGTGACCAATAAGCAGAAGCCCTAAACAACCCATCGAAATGCCAAACCAGAACATAAAAGCATATAGGTAAGATTGGAAGAAATTGCCCCAACCAATAAGACCTAAAATTAATGTAATTGCAAGACCAATAATTCCAACAGGTATCGCTAAAGTTTGGATACCTTTAAGTCTCGCACTGAGATTTTCACTAGTAAACATTAGTGTGATTCACCTGTACTTTCATCATGTGAACTATCACTATCATGCTCGTCTTCATCTGAGTCATCACCATGTTCATCATGACTTTCAATAACAGTAGGTGCAGCATAAAGCTCAGCATCTTCTGCTAAACCATACTGGCTATACTGTAAAGCTTTAATGTAAGCAGCAATTGCCCAACGATCTTCTGGTGAAATTCTAGAGCTGTAACTATACATACGTCCAAAACCATTTGCCATAGCATTCACAAAGTAACCTGAGTCAGATCCACGAAGACGTGCATCATGAAAAGAGGTTGGTTGTGGGAAACCTTTTTGAACAACCATGCCTTGACCATCACCACTGTAGTTATGGCACATAGAGCAGTAAATGTTGTAACGCTCTTGCCCACGAACTAAAAGTTCTTCTGTCAAAGGAACAGGTAATTCTGAAACAAAACCTGTTGGACCAAGACCTGAATAGAATGATTGATCTTCATAGCGATTATCGCCACCAGCACTTGTGCGCCCGACAGTGTTGTCAACAGGCAACTGTGCAGATGAACCACCAGGTAAAATGCTACTTGCCTCAAATGCTTCGTACTTAGGCTGGTCATACATGTTACGACCACAAGCACTTAGTACTAAAGCAGTAAAAATTAGCGTAATAAGAAGTTTTAGCTTCATCGTTCCACCTCTGAAATAGTTTCAGGGTTCGTGCTGTTCAAAACGCTCATCACTTCTGAAGTATCAAAGTTTTGATCGTCTGCTTCAACACACAAAAAGAACTTATCTCTAGTTGCATTTTCAAAACCTGGTGTATTAAAAATTGAGTGGTAATACTCAGGTAAACCATTTTTAGCAAGCATAAATAAACCTGCTGTAAAGGCTGAGAACAAAATAGTACATTCAAAGGTAATAACAATAAAGTTTGGCCAGCTATTAAGTGGTCTACCACCAATATTAAGTGGGTAATATTCAACATTTGCCCACCACTGCATACCAAAACCAAAGATAAACCCGCACATACCCATTGCAAGCACAACAAAGCCTAAACGCGATGGTTTATGACCTAAATCTTCATCGAGATCTGGAACAAAAAATGGTGTATAAGCTTCTATCTTGGTATAACCATGATCACGTACTTTACGTGCAGCAGCTTGGATTGCTTCTGGCGAGCCGTATTGAGCAACAATGCCGTATAACTCGCCTATTGAATTAGAAACTGGTGAATTAGAAACTGGGTTAGAATTTGTAGACATTATAGCTCCTCCTCATTCTCTTTGTAACGAAGTGAAGGATCACCTACATGGCTGAGGTGCCAGTTAGTTTCTTTCATCTCACTGGTTGCAATTGTTGGCAACAAACGGATGAATAGGAAGAAGAGTGTACAGAAAAGACCCATCGACCCAATGAACATCGCCCAATCCCAGAAGGTTGGAACATAGAGACCCCAACTTGAAGGAAGGAAATCACGTGTCAGGGTAATCGCAACAATCACGTAACGCTCAAACCACATACCGATAGAGACGATAATCGAGATCCCAAAGAGCCACCAAACGTTGTAACGAACACGCTTCCACCAAAGTGGCTGAATAGCTACACCATTACAAAAAATCAGAACCCAGAAGGCCCAGCCGTAATCGCTACCAAAAACACGGTTATAAAGCATGTAACGCTCAGTTTCAGCACCTGAATACCAAGCAATGAAACACTCAACACCGTATCCGTAAACTACGAATAAGCCAGTAGCGAGCATAAGCTTAGCTGAGTTGTCTAAGTGCTTCATGGTAATTAAGTGCTCGAGCCCATAAACTTTTCTAAGTGGAATCGCCAGAATCAGCACCATTGCAAATCCTGCAAACACCGCACCAGCTACGAAGTAGGGTGGCATAATCGTGTTATTCCAGCCTGGCAAGTTTGACACAGCGAAATCAAAAGAAATCGTTGAGTGAACTGAAAGTACAAGTGGAAAGCTAATCGCTGCTAGAAGCAAGTAAGCACGCATATAACGCTGCCAGTGCTTAGCAGAACCACGCCAGCCTAGTGCAAGCGTACCGTAGAAGATTTTACCGAACTTATATGGGTGACGATCACGAATGGTTGCAAGATCAGGAATAAGCCCAATGAACCAGAAAAGAATCGAAACAGAACCGTAAGTTGAAATCGCAAATACGTCCCAAGCTAGTGGGCTACGGAATTGTGGGAACAAACCATAAGTGTTTGGGTAAGGCATGAGCCAGTAGAAAACCCAAGGACGACCTAAGTGAAGAATTGGGTAAAGACCTGCACAAACCACTGCAAAAATCGTCATAGCTTCTGCAAAGCGGTTAATTGAGGTTCGCCAATCTTGTCTAAAGAGTAGAAGTGCAGCAGAAATCAAAGTTCCTGCGTGCCCAATACCAATCCACCAAACAAAATTAATAATTGGCATAGCCCAAGCAGTTGGGATGTTGTTACCCCAAATACCTGTACCTTTAGCAATCAAGTAAACAACACTTGTGATGTAGATAGATAAGAAAAAGAGTGATATGCAAAAGCCAATAATCCACCACATAGGTGTCTTTAAAGGGTGTACATATACAGGTGCATTTACGACATCGTCAATTGCACCAGCATCTGGAAACTG
>CALGZD010000415.1 GCA_937934635.1 uncultured Deinococcales bacterium | reverse complement strand
AAGCCCCCAAGAGTGCTCAAACACCACATCTAGGCTTTTGTGTCTGTCAGGCACATCTTTTAGTCGTGTCTTTATTCCTGTAACATCTTTTTGTAAAGTTTCTGCAATCATTTCACAACTAAGCGACGAAACCCAACTTGCGGCAAGCTCTATACCAAGGGGTAAACCTTCTACAAAACTACAGATTTTCTGTATAGCAACTTTATTGTCAGTCACGCTAAAGTCTTTTACCCTTGCCGTAGCAGACCTCTCAAAAAGCTTAATAGCATCATATGTCTCAAAGTTTGCTATATCTTCCGCAGTTTCTGGAAGTGCTTCATTTTTAAGGATGTTTTCTGGAACCACTTCACCTTCTGCGCCTTCTACACTGTCTTTAGGGTATACAAGGTCAGGATTTTTTATGCGTGGATAGGTCAATCCCTCAATGTCGTGAACATATTCCCACGATAAATTGAGTCTTTCTCTAGAGGTAACAATGATATCTACGTTGCTATTATTCCCTAACAAGTTATCAACTAAGTCACGACCTTCAAGGAGATGTTCAAAGTTATCTAAAACTAAGAGCAGTTGCTTATCTTGCAAAACTCTATCCAGTGCATCTTCAGGAGATTCGCCCACTTCTGTTTTTATACCTAGCACTGTATTGATGGTTGAAGGAATGTTATCTACAGACTGAATCGCCACAAGCTCTATGACAAAAACACCATCAGTGTAGTGATCTTGAAGTGTTGTTGCGGTTTCTACGGCTAAACGGGTCTTACCAATGCCTCCATAACCAATTAAGCTGATCATGCGAGTGTTTGCATTTAAAAATTGACCTATAAGGACTTTGATTTCATTTTCTCTACCAATGAAATGGGTGGCTTGTGCTGGTATGTGGTGCTTTTTGCTAAGTGTGTTGTTCGTAGTGGCTGTGTGACCAGTACCTAAGATGATAGGAGGTGGTTTGCGGCTTAGCTCGGTGAGTTGCTGGGCTAAGCGCTCGAGCCCCTCTTCAGCCTCTGCTTCATCATCTTCTAGGGCTACTTTGAGCGCACGTTTGTAGTCATTAAAGCAATTTAAGGCTCTTAGTGCCTCTCCCTTTTGCAAGGCAAGGCTTAGCATAAATTCACACAGTTCAATTGCTTGTACATGCAAGATATCATCTTGCAAAAGCTTACTAATCCAGTCAATCGCCTCGGCCATCTTGTCAGCATCTGCTAGTGCTTGGGCATATTCACGAGTAGCAACATAACGTTGGTTTTGCAAGTCTAAGCGTTTGCTATAAACCCACTCTTTAAAGGCTGGTGCTGTGTCTACGCCTGAATAGCCTGCTAAAAACTCACCTTGATAGAGATTCAGGGCATCTTCATACCGCTTGTCTTGAATAGCCTTTTCAAAATCGAGTACATCGCAAGTACTTAGTAACTCAATCGTTTTGTCATTGGTCTTGATGCAGTCAGAAATCCAAGGGCGCTCTGAATCTGTACGTACTTTGCTTAAGTTCGCACGGAAGTTCGGCAGCTTTCTGTGAGGCGCAACGTTTTCAAAGAGTAGTTCTGCAAGCGTTTCACGTTCAACGCTTCCTGCACAGCAAGCTAAGTAGATGAGAATGGCTTCAGGCACAGTAATAGGAAAGTCAATAGCCTTCCAGTTTTCACTAGACGCTACAGATGCTTGTCTATTCCCCTTTTGCTGCGTTTTGTCTTGCGCTTTTTGTAGTGCTTTTGCTTTCTTACTGGTTTCAGCAGCACTATTAGCGACACCTTTATCAGCATTAAGGGGAGCCTGTAATTTTGGCGTACCCAGTAATTTGTATTTCATCTACTCTCTTATAGTGTAGACGATTATTTACGATTTTTCTAGTTGTGATTATTGCTGGTGATTGTCCTAGGTGGTGTCCTAGCAGTGTCCTAGAAATATCCTAGTGCTCTAAAAGCCTAGAAAAAAGCTAGGTCCTACCTACCTATGTTCTCCCCTTTTTTAAAAAAGGGGAGTTAGAGGGGGTTCACTTTGCTTCCTCATGTTAGAAATTAGGCGATGCTTCGCTAGAATCCCCCTCGGTCTCCCTCTTTTGCAATGGGGGAGGAGAGAAAGAATTATGCGGAAAGACGCTGACCTTCTTTGAGCAGGAAATCGAAGGATTTGATGAAATAGCTCGAGCTTTCCTGTGGCTTCAGGTTATAAAACTGCTGCCACGCCTCCGACTTATGGTTTTGATAGTCTGTTTCATGTTCAGGATAGTTCGCGATATAGGCTAGGCGTACTGCATGACCTATCAAAACATCGAGTACTAGGTAGTCATCAAAGTGCATGGTCTCAGATGCAAGTAATTCAGACAGGCTACTCATGGCTTCTATATTGAGCTGTCTATATTCTGGTGCTTGGATTCGGTTGAGTAGGTGCTCAATCAGCAGGGCAAAGTTAGCTTCGCCAGCAGTCATCTCAGACAAGGTGCTTGCACTCTCTATGTGGTTGCTTTGCTTGAGTTTGTCGCCAATGACTAGCCCCTTAAAGTGGTGCATAAGTTCCCAGAGTTTTGGATGGAAGTCATCGTCTAGCTTGCTAAGCGTGCCGATATGTCTGCGCCATTGTCGCCAACCTTCTTCGGGTACTGATTCAGGCATTGAACTATCATTTTGTGGTGAAATCTGTTTTGCCTGTCCAGAAAAATCTAGAGTGTTAAAGTCTAGAGCATTGTTTGCTTGACTACTTTGAATGTACTCATTGGTATTGGCAAGTGAAGACATTTTTTCAAAAGCTGTAATGACTTCTTTCAAACAGGTTTGTACTTTAGACGGCGGTAAAGTCATCAGCTTTTCGTACGCCTTGTCTTGACTTAGGGTTTCAGTTTCAGCGATATGGTTTGTAATCAACAAGATAAAGTAACCCACTCGCAGGGTTAACATACCGTCGAAAAGCTCTGGCTCAGACTTAATCAGTGAGCTTAGGTATATCAGAATTTCCTGCGTAAGTACTTCATCACGCATATCATCACGGCTAAAGGCATGAATCTTGTGGTGCAGTTCTTCAAAGCCAAGTGGCTGACTAATTAGTGATTCTTGACTGTAGGATTTACCAATTAAGATTTGCTTTTGTAAGTTGATGATGTCTACTACTGCTTCAACCAGATTGGCATCTGTTTTATCGAGAATACCTGCGCTCTGACGCACCACGCCCCAAAGGCGTAGGGTAGATGCTTTGGCATAGCACTCTTCAAGTAATTGTCTTATGCTGACTGTGGTTTCTTCTTGACCTTTAACTTTTAGAACGATACTGGCATCAAGATTTGCTCTACCATCTTCTGAATAGCGGTGGGCTAAGACTTCTAGAATGTCTACTTGCTCGTTTAGGTTTTCGCTAGTCTCAAGTTTTCTGATTAAGTTGTCTACATTAAACTCAAGTTCGAGGGCGAGTTCTTGTTCTGGGCTGA
The DNA here is from genome assembly GCA_937934635.1 of uncultured Deinococcales bacterium. The sequence goes on along the minus strand of CALGZD010000415.1, from coordinate 4,479 downwards.
GTCGGTCGTGCCCTGTCACAGCTTGATACTTGTTTTCTTGTGGGCTCGAGCGCAAATAATTGCTACTCACTTGCTTGATACTGGTGTCGCTACCCGCTAGTGTACCGTTGTAAGACATACGCTCAAAGCTCGAGCTTAACAAAAGCTGCCTAAGTTGGCGCAATTTAACAGGCACATCAAAGCAGTAACCATCCCGCAAGTCTTGCATAAGCTCTAGAAGCGTTTTTCGCCCCATGCCTAGTAAGTCTTCACTGATATAGAGAACAACAGTAGGGCGACCTGTCTGTGTCCAGTTTCTATGGATATAGGTTAGTTCGCTACGTAAGCGACTTACTAAAAACTCGGTATCAAGCCCTAGATAAAATTCTTGTGAATCAAAGAACACAGGTAAGCAAACTACAGGTTGATGGTTGATGTAGTAAATCCGTGAGCTGGTTAAACTACCTATGCCCTGTAAAGGTCGTCCTGTAAGATTTAGCTTTTCATTGCTACCAAGTTGGTGGTAGAGCTTGGCGAAAGCTCTAGCAGAAAAGACTTCGATACCTGCCTCTTCAGCCGTTTCAGAGCTGACGCTGCGTTCACTTAATTCGTTTTTAACAAAGTCGTTTTCTGCCAGTAGAGAAATCTGTATAAGTGGGAATTTGAGTGCTACTTGCTTGTGGCGTTGTAGCGGATCAATATCGCTTTTTGTAATTAGGCTGTCATCCAGTAGTCTACCCATGATGTACAAGCTCTGCGCCCAGACTAAAGGTATGTTTTCATTTGGCTTGCGTTTTTGGCTACCTGCCTTTTTGCGTTCTGCGTCAATCGATGCTTCAGGCACAATGTACAATTCAGGCAGTAGCTTGTACTTACTCGCTTCAGGCGTTACGCAGACATTTGCCAAGGCAGTTTTATAATGCGTTATTTTCTCTTTGTCTTCTTTAAAAAGTGCATCTAGATACAAGTAGCAGTAAAACAGAGGCCACTCAGATTCGATGCCTTCAAATTTTTGTAACTCTTCCGCTTCGTAGTACAAGCGCTCATGTGCTTCGACTTCGGTTTGGTGACCATCTCGCAGGAAACGTTTTAGTCCGTAGCTACCTTCTAGGCTATCTACAATCTTGTCATAGGTTTGCTGAGTTAGTGCTTTGTCGTCTATGGCAAAGGCAGGAAAGCTGATGCTGCTGAGCACCGCAGCGTCAACTTCTTTTGAGGCAGACTCTCTTGGCAACATGGATTCAAGCACGGTTCTTGCTCTGGCGATGTCATCAGGCAAGACGTGTATGACGGCACGACCAGAAGAGCTCGAGCCGAAAAGGTCAAAATCGACAAGTGCTTCCAGCGCAGCTTTTGACATTGCTACCGAGGAGGCATTGATTTCAGGTTCACCTTTGTTGATTTTGTTGCCACGTTCCCAAATGCCATAGTCAGGAGTGCGGTAGCTACGAGAGATATAGTAAACAAGGTTCTGAATAAAGTTCACTTCGTCAAGTGTGAAGACTACTCGCAAGCCTGATGCAGTCATCTGTGCCACCATCAGCAAAAACAGCGAAGTGGCATCTAACTGAACGTGTCCCCAAGCATCATCGGCAACGACAACTTCACCTGTGCCTGTGTCGTACTTGGCGTGAAGTGCATCGAGTGGGTTTCCTGTGTGCTTAAAGTTTTCAACCTTAGCACTTTGTTGCATCATGGCTTGTAGTAAGCCACGCATCAGCTTGACAGTACTCTGCTCGAGCTCGTAGGTGCGACTCCCTGTATCGTCGATTTTCTTGTATGCCAGACTTAGTGCCCAGACTGCCAAAATGCTGTAGACATTATCTCTGACCCAAGCATCGGTGTAGTTACCGTGTTGGTTGATGGCAGTACTGGCAGGGAGCAAGCCCGTAATCGGGTGCTGCTTGCTTAAAATAACAGCCTTTACTTCTTCGTAATAGTCGTTGAGTTTATTGAGCTTCTCTTGCATAAGCGCCTTCTGACTTTTCTTTTGTTTCATTATAAAGCACACACACTATTTCTGTTGCGGCTTTTGATTTCTCTGTTAGTGATAGGGTACGTCCACACTTTGGAGGATAGAGTACACATATGATTTTTCTGTTGATTGTTCTGTGCATGTTTCTGTAACGCAGTGGAAGAAACTGCAGTGGAAGAAACTGCAAGGTATATCCGCCTTGCTTTTTCTGTTATTGCATATATTGCACATGTTTCTATAGGTCTAAACTTCTGCCATCCTCTAGTTCGCGAATATACCTCTAATGATACGATTTTTAATGCTGCTTTGAAAGCAATATCTAAAACAATGTTTAAAGCATGTAGTTTAAAAGTATATAGCTGATGTGGTGAGTAAAGTAATAAGTGATTCATAGTGTAGGGAAAAAGCTATGACTAATTTATTGTTTGCTTAAGATTCAAAAGTGTTTGGTGTTTTGAGCATGTAGCTAGATACTCAAATATCTAGCCATACAAATAACTGCCATACAAATAACTGGGTACGCAAAAAAACTCTCTTAAGTGTGACAGGGTGGCATTTCTTAAACGACATTAGCTTAGGGAAACACATTAATTTTTTGCAGCTTTTTGCACAGAAATTTTTCTGGTAATTTATTTTGCGAACGGAAGCCTTAGAGAAGACATAGCCTTTTGTTAGAGAGCTCTATCATGGAGGAGACACTGAAAAAGCTTAGACTTGTGTCTATACCTATTAGTTACGCAAGCAACACAAATCCCTACCAAGTACCTACACCCCACAACTGTAGGTACTTTTTTATTGCAAATTTGAAAGCATCTTTATTTAGGCTTTGATTTTGATTGCTTCTTGTTGCTTTGATTTTGTGAGTTTCTTTTTGAATTGTTTTGAGAGCTGTTCTTTGATGTTTGCTTTGATTGTTTACTAAACTTTCTGTTTTTGTTGTTACTCTTACTTTGATTAGTAGGCTCACCACTGGCTTTATCAGATTTTGTAGCTTTAGTCATAGTTGAAGCAGATTTATCTGAAGATTTGTGGGAGGGTTTAGCAGGAGCAGACTGGACTGCTTTGGCTTTTCGTTCCCTACTTTTTTTACGTCCTTCTCGCATTTTTTGGCGCTGCTCGTCTTGTTTTGTTTTGTCTTTAGCGACGGTTTCTTTTGTTTCAGTAGTTTCAAAACCAGCTACGGGAATGCGCTCGAGCTTTACGTTAATCAGTCTTTCAATATCTGCAAGTTGCTTTTCTTCCGCCAAACAAACCAGTGATATAGCTTGACCTTCCATGCCTGCACGCCCTGTACGCCCGATTCTGTGAACATAATCTTCAGCTACGCTTGGTAAATCAAAGTTTACTACCTGTGGTAATTGGTCGATGTCAATGCCTCTGGCAGCAATGTCAGTAGCGACTAAAGCACGGATTTTGCCTGTTTTAAAGCTGTTCAAGGCTCTTGTTCTTGCACCTTGAGATTTATTGCCATGAATCGCCAGTGAAGGAATTTTTTCGCGCTCGAGCTTCTTCACTAACCTGTCTGCGCCGTGCTTCGTCCGTGTAAATATCAGCACAGGGTCCCAGACCATATCCCAAATCAAGTGCGCTAAAAGCTCAGACTTTCTAGATTTGTCAACAAGGTGAATCCACTGCTTCACAGTAACCGCAGTAGAGTTTCTCGGACTCACATCTACATTTACAGGATTGTGCAAAATGCCCTCAGCCAACCTGCGAATGTCTTTTGAAAAAGTAGCTGAGAACATCAGGTTTTGGCGATTAGCAGGTAACGCTTTAATGATTTTACGAATGTCATGAATGAAGCCCATATCCAACATGCGATCTGCTTCATCCAATATCAGACATTCAAGTTTTGAGAAATCAATTGCCTTCTGATTATACAAATCAAGCAAACGCCCAGGTGTAGCCACCAAAATGTCATTGCCTAGTCGCAGTTTGAGTATTTGCGGGTTTATCTTCACACCACCATAGACAACAGCACAGTTAAGGTTCATAGCTGCTGCATAGCCTTTGATGCTTTCACAAACTTGGGCAGCTAATTCACGTGTTGGCGTGAGTATTAAAGAGCGAGTCTCGTTCCGTCCAGCTTTCTTACCCTCTGCAAGACGCTGTACCAGCGGTAAACCAAAGGCATCAGTTTTACCTGTACCCGTTTGTGCTGCTGCCATCACGTCTTTACCCTTTAATACAACAGGTATAGCTTTTTCTTGGATAGGGGAAGGCGTTTCGTAGCCTTGTTTTTCAATAACTTCTAGAAGAGAAGGGTGTAAATTTAAATCATCAAAAGACATATGAACCAATCAAATTTGTGGATAACGAATACTTTATAAAGAGTGCATGATAAAGAATTACGTGGTGCTGATTGAATCAATACGATTGTTGTAGGGGGTCATTGTAAAGATGACTTGTTTGAGTCAATCAAATAGCTACTAAAGATAGATAGCAGATATTTAGCGGCTGCCCCTACTACTGTACACTTCTGATTAGATTTGTGCGAGGTCAGAGGTGGATTGGGAGTCCAATAA
>CALGZD010000414.1 GCA_937934635.1 uncultured Deinococcales bacterium | reverse complement strand
CGACATATATCAATAACATCTTGTAAATTTTCTTCGTTTAGACTAAAACTAGCTTTGTTACGTCTTGCTCGTTTTTCAAACAAGGCAATCGAATCATAATTTCTGGCTTGTTTTAAGCTTGTTCGTTGACCAACCTGTGGTGTATTCAATCCATTCAAATATACTAGCCATTCAGCCTTTAGACCAAGTTTTGTTCGAGAGGTACAAAGAATTTTAGTTTCTGGACAAGAGGGCATTAGTTTTGGGATTATACTTAGCTCTTCAGTTATATGGTCAACATTATCAAAAATAAGGAGTAAGTTTTTATCTTTTAAATGGTTGACTAATTGTTTAAGTGAGTTTTCAGAACCAGAAAAATTGAAATTAATTGCTTCGGCAATTGTCGCTGGTATTGCTAATGGGTTATTTAGACTTTCGAAGCTTATTAGGAAGATTCCATCTGTAAAGTGAGGTAGTGAACATTGCTCTTCTGCAATTTGATTTGCTAACCCTGTTTTACCGTTACCACCTGAACCAACGATTGTTATCAGTTGCGATTCTTCACTAGCAAGATAATAGTTGACAAGTTTAATTTCGTTTTCTCGACCAACAAAGGCTTTTGTGTTTTTAGAAATATTGTTGGGTATTGACAGGTTTAAGTTGTCGCTACTAGTAAGGATTGATGGAAGTTCTGTTTGCAAGCTAATGCTTGGGTCATAGCTGATTGTCCCCTCAGCATTAATGATAGCTAAATCATTTAAGATCTCATCTATGTTTTGGTAACGTTTTTCGACATCTTTGGCTAGTAAGCGAAAGATTAGTGGCTCGAGCTCTTCTGGACCACCAAAGTCAGCTAGTGAAGGCGTTGGACTAGTAATAATTTTGAGAATGGTTGCACTTATCTCTTGGTTTTTGCCAAATGGTTTATCACCAGTTAGCATTTCAAAGAGAACAATACCTAAAGCCCAAATATCAGAACGATGATTGTTTTCTAAACCTTTAACTCTTTCGGGGGATAGGTAGTCAAGCGTTCCTATGATTGAACCAGTTTGAGTAAGACCTTCTGTGAAGAGACTTGTTGCTTTGGCTAAGCCAAAGTCCATAACAACCGCATCACCGTTTTCTATAATAAATATATTTGCAGGTTTAATATCTCGGTGAAAAATATTTTTCTCGTGAGCGTGTTTAAGACCCTTACAAGTATCATTAAAAAGCTTTAAAGCATCTGATTTTGAAAAATGTCCTTCTTTGAGTTTGTCATTAAGAGGAATTCCTTCATAAAAAGGGCGGATGATAAACAACTTATCATCATCATCTAGTACTTCATAGATACTTGCTAAATTCGGATGATTTAACTCAAAAGAAACTTTGGCTTCCCGTAATAAACGCTCCCTTGCCTCAATTCGTTTTTGAGACAAGGGAGCATGGAATCGTTTAATTGCTACTGTGCGATTGTTTATGGTATCAAAAGCTTTATAGACTTCACCCATTCCACCTACACCAACTTGTTCAAAGTTGGTGTAGGTTGTTAAAAGTGGATTGTTTTGGATTTCAGTCATTGGTGTACTTAATTTAACTATTTAAAATATAATCTGAATAATTTGCACTTCTGTTATTCAACTTTGGATTAGAAAATAACAGAAGTGCATAGCTATAACTAGTTGGTTGTTGTAATCGCAGTTAGTTTAAAGTTGTCAATTAGAACTTTTGCGACTTCGTCATTCCAAGTTTTCTTATTATTGAATCCACCAATCAAGATGAAGTGCTCACCTGCAGATAATGTACCAAGTGATCTATTCACGTTTACCCAGCCAGAGTCGTTTTGTGAAATGCCACCACCAATTAGTTTTGTAATATGAATTGCACCATTATTGCCTTCAAAATGATCATCTACATAAATTAAAGCTTGAACAGTTTCGTCTGATTCATAAGTGGAAGCTAGCATAGTTCTTAGGTCAACGTTAAGCTGAACTTCAGTTTCCTTTTCTAGTGTGAAATTAAATGCGAAGCCACTGGACATATTATCGACTCTAAAATCATCTCTACCGCCGAGGCGTGTTTCGATACAACTATTGTTGCTTTTACATAAGGTGTTATTTGTATGGATAAAGCCTTGTTCATAGTAGTGATTTCCGCTACCACCGAACATTCCATCGTAGTAAGCAAATTTCCCTAGTCCATTATTGAAGTCATCTTGGTAAATCACGGTTTCTGTTACAACCTCAGTAGGTTGAGTTTCTTCTGGTGTAGGTTGAGTTTCCCAACCCATACCCCAACGCATGAAGTTATAGATATCTAAACGTGGTAACTCATCTCCGCTATTTAGAATATGGCTGCTGTTGTTTGATGCAATGTTTGTTGCTGTTGCTACGGATAAACCTAGGAGAACTTGTGGATCAACCAAAAGTCTAGCTTCGCCAATGGCAAGTGCCATAGTTCCAGTAACAAGTGGTGCAGAAAATGATGTACCTGTTGCCGCAATAAAACGACCATTTGGATATGCTGTAACAATGCTTTCACCTGGAGCGGCTAAATCCATTGAACTTCCGTAAGAAGAGAAGTTGGAGATTGTATCTGATGTATTTACACTACTTACACCGAGGACTGACGTTTGGTCCAAACCCGTAATAGCTAATAGATCATTTAGCCTTTGTGCATTAGCTAGAGATTCATTTATTTTGTCAGGGTTTATTGTAAGGTTATTAGCTACATTTGCTGGAAAAAGTAAAGTGTTTTCACCAGTATTACCTGCTGAAGCAACTGTAAGTACGCCAGCTTGGTGTGCTATCGATAACATTGCTTCGATTGCAGGGTCTTTATCGTTTGTACCTAAAGATAGGTTGATTACATGGACACCTTTTGTTACTGCATATTCGATTGCTGCTGCGATGTCATTTGTATCGCCAGTGCCATCTGGACCGATGACTCGGATAGGCATAATTTTTGCTCTTGGAGCTACTTGTAAAATAATGCCTGCAACAGCAGTTCCGTGACCGTAACCTGCATCGCCTTCATTTGCTGCGTCTTGTGGATAATTGTCACCGTCAATGAAATCTTTCCAGTACGTTTGTGAAGCAAGACGGTCTATAAACATTGGATGGTCTAAATCAAGTCCTGAATCAATGACTGCTACAATAACGTCTTGCCCGAAATTTTCAGTTTTGGCATGTGTTTCGAAAAGTCTAATTTTGTCGAATGTGGTTTT
>CALGZD010000413.1 GCA_937934635.1 uncultured Deinococcales bacterium | reverse complement strand
GAACGGAAACGTCTAGACGTGGCTGCATTATCCATCGATAACACCTACACCTTCATAGATCTCTTCGTTATTGATGAAACTTTTAAAGTCACGGATGAGTGCTTGGAGTAATCGTAAGATGATGAGTGCAAAGCCAACTGGAATTGCTAGTTTAAATATCCAAAAGGGAACACGTAAGCCTGCGGTTACTGAGCCATACTTCATGGCTACTTGTAATGGGTGAAGTGATAGATAGAAGGCGAGACAAGCTAAACCGATTGCTAGAATTCCTCCGAAGATATAAATGGCCGCTTTGATGCGATTTGGCATACCATCAACCAAAATATCAATACGCAAGTGTGCTCTATCTTTAACAGCATAAGCTGCACCTATCCATGCAAGGTAAATGAAACAGTAGCGTGCGATTTCTTCACCCCAAATTGTTGAGTAGGTTAGACCAAAGCGCTGAATAACCTCTAGGCAGAGCACCATAACAACCATGACGTAGAAGGCTAAACAAAGCCAACGTTCCAGATTGTTTTCAAGAATTTTAAAAAAGTTTGACAAGATTATGACTCCACAAAATAGTTTTCTAAATATATATAGTTTTCTAAATATATTGAGTAAGATAGAGGGGTACACAAATGCCCATTAAAGTTAAGTAAGGGCATTTGTGTAATGTAAGAGCGTTAAAGCTTATTTAACGTCCTGTACGAAGTAACCGCTAAATGTGTTTGCAGCTTCTAGAAGCTCATTAAACTGATCTAGAGAGCCTGCAAGCTCTTTCTTGGTGTCGTTCCAAACATCAAGCTGGTGACCTGCTGTAGCGACCCACTGAGCTTTTTCGTCTTCAGTTGGTACATAGAACTTCACGCCTTTAGCACCCATTTCATTCATAGCGAATGCACGTGCTGCTGGGATTTGAGCTAAGTTTTGACGCTTAGTAACTTCTGCAGCTTCAAAGATTGCATCTTGTGTAGCTGGTGCAAGACCTCTTAGCCACTCAAGGTTACAAGAGTACACCTGTGAGTCAGGCACTGGTGCTGTGAAGCTTACCCACTCAAGGATGTCGCCGAAACCGAAGATGTTAAGTGCCATTACAGATGGATCTAGACCATCAGCAACGCCTTGCTTAATCGCTGTTGGTGTTTCACCCCATGCAACTGGTGTTGGGTTTGCGCCTAGCAAGCTGTAAAGCTGTCTTAGGATTGCTGAACCAGGAACACGGAACTTAATGCCCTTCATGTCGTCTGGTGTTCTGATTGGTTCATCTCTAAAGCCTCTACGGATTGATGTTGTACGAGGGTCTGTTGCAACGTACCAAAGTGCAACATAACCTTTTTTCTCAATCGCTGGGTCAACAACACCCTTCCAAGCATCTGAGTTTACAAGGTTTGTGAACTGCTGGTCAGTACCGCACCAATAAGGTACGTTGATAACGTCAGCAACAGGTGCAAATGGTGCAAAGTTAGAGATTGAGTGCTGTGCAGCTTGGATAGTGCCTGTCTGTACTTTCTCTGCAAGTGAACTACCAACACTTAGCTGTCCACCAGGTCCAAGTTGGACATAAACTTTACCACCAGTAAAGTTTTCAATGTTCTCTTTGAAATCGCTTTGCATAATTGGCATTGTGCGAGATGCACCAAGCACGTATGCTGTACCGATTGTCATGATGTGCTCTGCAGCAGCTTTACGCTCTTCATCTTCTGCAGCAGTTTGTGCTAATGCAGTAGAAGAAAAGAGTGTGCCAGCGCCAGCAGCAGCAACTGCAGCTGTGAAGCCGTACTTACCGACTGCCTTCATGAAGGCGCGTCTGTCCATTTCAGATTCAAATGCCTTGAATCTTACTTCGTCCATCATATCTTTCATACTTTCCTGCTTTCTTTTCCGCCCAAGTTATAAGTTACAAGTACTTTATTGGGCTGAGAAACTAGTTTGGTTGCCCACCACTTTTGAAACTGTATGACCGAAAGCTAGTTTTGGGAGCTAGTTTCGGTAGTAATATAGTAATTAAGAAATCTAGAACTTTTCGAATAAGTAGCTATGTTGAGTAGCTATAATAAGTAGCTATAATGATTGATTATTTAGTGGGAACTGAAAGCTTTTCTTCGGTCAAATTTTCTTTACTACTTGCTTCTCGTTGTAGCATGGTAATTGTAAAGACGACGGCGGTCGTGAAAAGTAAAATGGTTGCCCACGGGTCTGGAATGCCCCAAGGCTTAAAGAATTTACTGAAAAAAGCGACCGATACTTTACCGATGAAAATATGAGCTACATAGGCAGCAAAAAGAAGCAATGTTAACTTGAGTAAAGGTCCCTCAACTGTAAGTACAAGTAGTAGCAGAGATAAGACTGTAAGAACGCCAATCGTATATAGAAGAATTTTCTCGAATAAAACAGCTTGTTCATCTGCTAAACCTTCTGTAATAGCTTTGAACATTCGCCCTATTAGAGGAATCTGTTGGAAGAAAAGTAAGTAAACAGCTATAAACAGTCCATTTATAACCATAATACCTTTGTTGAGTTTCGATAAAGCTTGCATAATTAGCAGTACCTCCTTACCAATATTTCATGGCATCTTTGAACATATCTCTTAAATCGTTCTCGTCAAACTTACGTGGTGCAAGTTTAGTGATGCGGTGTTGTGCTGCTGCACCTTTAACGAGATCATCTAAGTCATTTTCTGTGAACCCAATAGCACCCAGACCGTTTGGAACACCAACTTTTTTCATTAAATCAATTGTGGCACCTGCAAGTAGTTCACCTGCATCATCATCACTTGCTCCAGAAATATCTGCGCCCATGAGCTCTGCCATCTCAAGGTGCAGCTTTGGATTAGCAGATGCACCGAATCTAAAAGCAGCAGGTGCATTGATAATCACAGCCATACCGTGAGGAATGATTGCATGGTCTTGCGGGTAACCTTCTGGAATGTATTCTCTTACCATACCAGAGACTGGGTATGACATGGCGTGTGGAAGTTGCACACCTGCATTACCAAAACCAATTCCTGCAAAGGTTGAGGCAAGCATCATGGCTTCACGGGCTTCGTCATCACTTGGGTCTTGCATCGCTCTAACGATGTTTTGACCTACTAGTTCCACTGCACGTTTTGCCCAAACATCACTAACAGGATTAGACCCTTGGTACGAGGGGCGAGAAGCTGAGCTTTCAGCAGCAGGACGGCTGCTGTAACGAATGTTTGTGAGTGATTCTACAGCGTGACAAATAACGTCTAGTGCGGCGCCAGCGGCCACCATCGGTGGTAGCGTGCGGGTATTTTCTGCATCAATAATTCCGAGAATTGGACGCAGTTTCTTTTGGGAAACGGCTGTTTTGACATGCAATTCTGTTAGGTCAAAGACAGCTACACCTGTTGTTTCTGAACCTGTACCTGCGGTGGTTGGGATAGCCACAAGTGGTTTTAGTGGTCCAGGAATTGGTGTTGCTTTACCGACGGGGGCGTTTACGTACTCTAGTAGATCATCAGAAGGGTACGTTGCATATAGGTTTGCCATTTTACAGGTGTCGATAGATGAACCACCACCGACAGCTACATAACCGTCAAAATTACCATCTTTAGCAAACTGAATAGCATCTTTTATAGAGATATCTGTAGGCTCAGTACGACTTCTGTCATATAGCACAGCATCGATACCTGCTTTTTTCAAAGCATCCATCGTGATTTTGACAGGCTCTAACTTTGCTACTCTTGGGTCAGTACAGACCATAACCTTTTTACAGCCAAGGTTTGCCATGTCTTCGCCAACTTCTCTCGTTGAGCCAGGTCCAAACTTGATGCTTGCTGCGTCCATCGTGAAGATTGTTTCTAGTTGCATAATGCGTCCTTTTCTGTCATTTTCTCTAAATACTACTATTTAACTTTTATTTAAAATGCCGAAGTCTATCTCAGCTTTAAATCCTAGATGGTAAAGTCTTTTAGCTAATATAAAAAATTAACTTGCGATTGCCCGTCCTTCTAACTCTGATAATTCTTGAAATAATAAATCGTGCTCTGAAACACTTTTATAGAGAGCAAGTGACTGGGCAGCAAATTCACTCGTCATTGTGCTTGCTTTAAAGTGTGATTTTAACCATGCATCACCTGCATAATCACGTAGTTCAGAACGTACTTTTTCTAAATAACTTCTGCTACTCACAACAGGTCCTGTGAGTAAAATCATTTCAGGCTGTAAGATTTCTTTAATGACTTTCATCAATTCTGCCATAGCTGTGGCAGCTTGTTCAAAAGCCTGAATTGCTTTGCTTTCCCCAGAATTTGCTTTACTGATGAGTGCAAAAACATTTTCCGATGCAGATGTCTCGTGGGGGATAGTATCTTTACCGTAGTAAGCTTTTAGTACTGCCTTACCACTGACCAACTCGCCTGCTGGACCTTTGGCAAAGTCAGTCACGATAGGGGCATTTTCAATCACGCCTGCGTGAAAGTTAAAGCCACGATATAACTCGCCATTGAGCAAGAAACTTGCTCCGATGATGTGATAAGCGTTGAGCAAAATAACGTGACTGTGGTCTTTGGTTTTGCCATAGCCAAACTCTGCAAGGTTTTTAGCATTAGGCACAGTTTCGACAAAAACAGGCAAGCCTAGTTTTTCAGAGAGAACTCTACCAACTGGTACAGATTCCCAATCTAAAGCAGGTGCTGAACGTGACAAGCCAGTGCTTGGATTTACTGCACCTGTGAGGGCAACACCACAACTTAAGAGTTGATGTCTTTCAACATTTGTTTCTTCAAGCAACACATCGACAGTAGTGACGACAGCGTCGAGAACTTCTCTAGGATTCTCTAAGTTCTCAACTTGTAAATTACGTTTTGCCAGTGTTTCATTTGCTAAATTAGCAATAGTAACAACTTGTACAAACAAGTTAATAGCTACACCAATAACATAGCCACCTTTTGCATTGACCTCTAGTTGGATGAGTGGGCGACCTGGGCGACTATTACTATTAGTACTGAGTTGTCCTTCTTTTTCACAGATCAAGCCTGACCCGATTAACTCTCTGGTTATTCGAGAAACAGATGCTTGAGTGAGGTTAACACGCTTAGCAATTTCTGATCTTGCTATTGGACCGTTGAACATAATGTCTGCTAGAACTTGCCGACGATTGATGTCACCGAGGTCTTTTCGCGTGGTAACTAGAGAAGGTCTAGCCATGAGAAAGTTCCCTTATTAGCTTTTAGAGTTGAAAGCTTTTAATTTTTAATATCTTAATTACTGTAAGTAATCATTATATATATTGTCTTGCTTGTCAATAGCTTGAGGCAAAAAGAAAGTATGGATTCGTGACGTGAAGGTTATTTGGGTATTAGACGGTATAGTGCAGTATGAACGAAAAACTGATTCCAATTTTCAGGGTAGAAGATGGCGTGAAAACAGCCGAATGGTATAAGCGCCTAGGTTTTAAGGTTATTGGAGAGCATCGTTTTGCCCCTACATTGCCTCTGTATCTCTTTTTAGAACGCAATGGTGAAGAACTGCACCTGTCAGAGCATACAGGTGATGCAAAAGGTCCATCGCTAGTTTACTTTTGGGTTGAGGAGTTAGAAAGTATTGCTCAGGAGTTTGCTGTAGAAATTTATCAGCAACCTTGGGCAAAGGAAATAAAGCTCACTGACCCTGATGGTAATCGTTTACGGATTGCTTTAAAGAATTCTGGAAGTGAGTAAGAACTTTCGAAATGAATCAATTTTTAGAAAAAACATGTCATTCTGAGCAAAGCGAAGAATCTCGATGCAGTTTTCAACAACAATCAATTATAAGATACTATTGCCCGAGATTCTTCACTTCATTACATTCCGTTCAGAATGACATTGTCAGTTATATAGGGCGGAACTATGTCTAAAGCAAAAAATATCCTTTTCGTCATGTGTGACCAACTCCGTTGGGATTACTTGTCCTGCTACGGTCATCCAACCTTAGAAACCCCAAACATAGATTGGTTAGCAGAAAACGGTGTCCGTTTTGAATATGCTTATTGCCAAGCTCCTGTCTGTGGTCCAAGTCGAGCAAGCATACACACAGGACGTTACATGAGTTCGCATGGAACTATGTGGAATACTGACCCCTTGAGCATTGCAGAAAAAACAATCGGAGAGTACCTTCGACCCCTTGGCTTAAAAACTGCTGTTGTAGGTAAGGTTGATTTAAAAACAGATAAACATAATTTAGATCGCTATGGCATAGATGTAAATAGTGACCTTGCGAAAAAGATGGATAATCGGGCTTACGATCCTGTTTACCGTGATATTGGCATTCATCCCAAACCGCTTTATAAGGGTAATCTTGGCTATAACAGCTATCTGAATGAACAGGGGTTTGAGGGTGAAAATCCTTGGGATGACTATGCACAAACTGTCATCGATGACAACGGCAATGTTAAAAATGGCTGGCACTGGAATAATTCAAAGTATCCTTCAAGAGTGCCAGATGAGCACTCGGAATCTGCTTATGTTACGAACCGAGCTATAGAGTTCATAGAAGAAATGGCTGAAGGGTCTGATGAAAAAGGCTGGTGCTTACATCTTGGTTATTACAAACCACATTGGCCTTATGTAGCTGCTGCGCCGTACCACAATATGTATTCAGCAGAAGACATGATTCCGCTCAACCGTACCGAAGAAGAACACCATGCTCATCCTGTTGTTGGTGCTTATCAAAATTTACGCTTGAGTACTGTTTTTGAAAAAGAGGCTGCAAGAGAAACGATTGTGCCAGCCTACATGGGTTTAGTTAAGCAAGTTGATGACCACTTTGGACGTTTACTCACTTATCTGCGTGAAACAGGTCTGATTGAAAACACAATGATTGTATTCACTAGTGATCACGGTGATAACCTTGGCGATCATTGGGCGGGGGAAAAAGATTTAGCCTATGACTGTGCTTCAAGAGTGCCATTGATAATTTATGACCCTTCTTCGAAGGCTGATGCAACCAGAGGGAAAGCAGAAACCAGATTCGCCGAGCTTATCGACTTACTACCAACCTTCATTGAGCAAGCAGGTGGGGACTTGAATGAGCATAATCATCTACTAGAAGGACGTTCTTTATTACCTGTAATTTATGGTGAAGACGTGCAATGGCGTGACTATGTTATCAGTGAAATGCAATTTAATGGTAGAACTCTTTTTAAAGATTTAGATATTCCACAAGACATGGCTCGAGCCTACATGATTCGTAATGACAGATGGAAATATGTTTTTTACGAAGGTTTTGAGCCTCAGCTATTTGATATGGATAATGACCCGAATGAGCAGAATGATTTGGGGACGAGTTCAGAAAAAGAACATCAAGCTGTTCGAGCAGAGTTGAAGGATAATTTATTTTTCTGGTTGCGGAATTTGAAACGTCGTACTACAGTGAC
>CALGZD010000412.1 GCA_937934635.1 uncultured Deinococcales bacterium | reverse complement strand
TAAAGGGAGTGTCTGAGGGTTAATGGCAATGTGGTAGTTTCCTGTATTTCTTGTACGGCTAAAAATACAAAATTCCAAATCATCTTGTTTTAAAGCTGGACGTTTAACATCAAACACTATGTTGAAGCCTGAATATTCTTGGGCAGCGCCATGTACTTGGGCAACATCTGGTCTGTGCATAGCAAGGTAACTTTTTACCTCAAGGTCTAAGTCTGTATCATAGCCAAACCAACGCAGTGCTTGCTTGCTTAAATCAATCTCTTTTCGATCATCAATAAGTGCCCAACCTGTTACCCTCAAGAGTGCATTTTGAGCATCATAGGTCGCTGCATCAATAACCCCATGAGTAGGATAAGTTTGTTGGACGCTTTCGAATGCTTGTACTATGTCGCCTTTACTTAGCTGAAGTTCATATGAGGTGTCTGCCATTTGAATAGTAATAGTCTCTAAATTGTTTGCTTTTGTTTTAAAATCTAAGCCTAGTTCCCACACAACTGCATCTTGAGGTGACGCAATGTCATCAGAGAAATACTCTCTAAACATAAGTGATGGTTGTATGGTTGCTGTGTCTAAGTTGCCTTCCTTGCTTACAACAGAGAAGGCTTCTTGCTTGATAGGGATTGGACTACGAAATTTTAGTTTGAGGCTTTTATTTGTTTGCCAGTCATAATCCATAGTATGAATAACTGTATAGCTAGTGCTATTTGAATCAGAAACAGTTTTATCCAAAATGGGAATATCCTTTGTAACTAAAGCCATCGGCAGTTCGACATAATCTGCTTGTACTAATTTAGGATTATCAATACTTGGATTAGTGACAACATGCATATAACGGTTAAAAATAGTGTTAAAGCTGACGTCGTCTAAGTCAGGGAATTTTTCTCGAAAGAATTCAAGCTGTGGTATTAGCAGAACATGGTTATAGGTTGCTATAGAAAGCGCACTTGCTGCTGCTGCTGTGTGCATGGGAATAGCTATGCCTTCCATATTGCTCTGTTCAATATAGTCTTTGAGTGCAATGGCTTTTGGACTCTCACTCACTGAAAAAATATCATGGGCTGACTGTACAGGGTTAAAGCCTGAAAATGCCACAATGTTGTATAGTAAAGCAAGGCTTGCAAAGAGATAGGCTAGATAGTTTATGCGATGTTGTGAGCTGTTGTGAGAGTTCTGAGTATTGTTGCGAAAGATTTGTATTACTTTCAATATGACAATAAAAATTATGGGGGAGAGCACTAGCCAATCTAAGTAATCAATTACGGTGCTAGATGGTAAGTTGATATCTTGTCTAAAAAAATAAGAGCCTAAAAGTGCTAACAGGCTATAGAGCAATATACGTAGCCAAGATAGTTGCCACTTTGTATAGAAGGCTAAGATTGCTACTAGCCATATGATGAAAGTGCCACTGGCTAGTAATAATCGTTTTGGTTCAATTTGATCTAGTAGCATGAACTGCCCAATTGTGTTGGGTACTGGTAGGTACATCCAAGAAAATAGAATTGTGCCAAGAATAACTAAGATACTGCTTTTGAACCAATTCTTTCTTATTGTTTGAAAAAAGGCTTTGTAATCTCCAAATGCTAAGAGACAGAGTAAGAAAATGCTTGAGACTGTGCCAATTTCAGGCATGTTTGATCCTGAAACGAGAGGGTTGTAGCTTGGAGTGATGAGGCTGTGGGGAAAGAGGAGTGTCCAGAGGTAGCTTGGGGAGCTCGAGCCGCCATCAAAACTCCGATCACCAGGATAAACAGTATTTTGTAGTAAAGGCACTATGTCTGCCAAATAATACAAACACATGCCCGCAGCTAGCGCAAAGCCTAGAAAACAGCTAAGGAGATTGCCAATACGAAAACGTTCTGGGCGAAATGCCAAAGCAAAAAAGCCAACTAGATAAATCATACTTATCTGCCATGGTGGATAGATCAGGGCGAGAAGTGCAGCACTGCTGATTAAAAATGTAGATATGAATTTTAAAGCCAAATGCCAATTTGTCAAAAAGGGAATGATAATCCAAACCGTCAATGCAAAGACAGGAGCATTGGTAGTCCACCAAACTTGGTTATGGTGCGTAAAAAATAAGATTAGGCTAATGATGCTTGCATAGCCTAAAGGCAAGCCTAACTGCATCAAAAAGATTGTGTAGCCTACAATAAAGCTCGCAATCATAAAAAAGTGGTAAAAAGAAAAGCCTCTGGCATCTCCTAACGTAAAGAAACCCCACATATACGGTTTGAAGGCAAGTGCCCAATCTTTTAAAGGTAAACCATAAAAGAAGCGTAAGTCTTCTTTGTAAGGACTGTCCTGATTGAAACGTTGATAATTGTTGTTCGCAGCAATCTGAAAGTAAGGGGTGACAACGCCCCACTCATCACTGCGAATGCCTTTTGCCTCACCTAAAACAGTTTCATAGTCATAGTGACCCATATGGTTTTGTATGAAAAAACTATAGTGCGAAGGACTTAACGCAAAGTATACATAGGCACTGCCTACAATGAGTAATAGCAGGAGTAAACTATTCCTCAACAAATTGTCACCTTTACGCTTTGGAGTTTCAGTCATATCTTCCCTAAATTGCTACATTACTAGTGAGTCACTTTTTCTATAAAGTTACCGTATAGATACACATAGCTAATAGATAAACATAGCTATGCGTATTAAGCATTATGATGCATTGCTATAGTCACGAACTAATCCTACTAATTTGGAGCTGCAGAACAAATAGATGTTGGAGATTCACTAAGGATGTGAAAAATGCCTGTAGCTTTTGTTCGTCCATAAAGACAGAAGTCTATATCGTCTTCATTGACAGGAGGCGTCTTTACATCAAATATGATATAAAATCCTGACTGTTTTTGTGCATCGCCGTATACTGCTGCGACATCTGGTCTTGGAATTGGCGCAATTGATTTAAGCTCTACATCTAAGTTGGTTTCGTAACCAAACCAACGAAAGAACTGTTGATTTATCTTCGTAGCATTGATGTCATTAATTGGCGCCCAGCCCGTAACTGTTAATGTTGCATTTTGATTATCATAGCTTTCTTTATCAAGAACACCACGTAGGGGATAGCGTTTATCTTGCGTAGCTTTAAATTTTTCTAGTAGATAAGGGTCATTGAGTGCAATAGTGTACAGTTCGTCTGCTATTTTTATGTCGATAGTTTTTAAACCAGCATTAGCTGCATTTGGCTGAGTAAATGTTAATTTGAGGTCCCATAGAACTGCGTCTTCAGGAGAGCTAATAACATCAGCAAAATAATCTGTGAATAAAAGCTGTGGTTGGATTTCTGCCTTTGAAATTATGTCTTTGGTTGCTATGACAGCTAGTTTATCTTGTTCAAGAGGTACTGGACTATGAAACTTTAAGCTCAAGAAGGTATCTGTATACCAACGGTTATTGACAGAGTTGATTATTTTTATATTACCAGTAGTAGCAACATCAGTAGTAGCGACATCAGTATTAGCAACATCAGGCATCACAGGAATGTTCTTGGCAACCATCGTCATCGGTAGCTCGATGTAATCTGCTTGAAGGACTTTAGGAGTATCGAGTTCGCTATTAAATACAACATGGGTGTAGCGGTTAAAGACAGTGTTAAAGCTAGTATCGTCTAATTCTGGAAACTTTTCCCTAAAGAAGTCTAATTGTGGTGTTAGTAAGACATGATTATAGGTAGGGATAGAGAGA
>CALGZD010000411.1 GCA_937934635.1 uncultured Deinococcales bacterium | reverse complement strand
TTCTTGCCTCTTCAATTAATTCCGAGAGCCTAGACAGGCAGCGGTAATGTTTTTTTGCATAGGCATTGTTTCTGTAGCTTGGATCAAAGATTTCTTCTATGGCAATAGTACCAGAAGCGCAAAAACCAATTTTCATGTCGTAAAGTTTATCGATAAAGTGTACAAAGCGTAGAGCACTGTTTTGGTCAGGAATGCTCTCAAGATTTTCTAGATAGAGTGCATCAAGTTGCGTCAAAATATTGCTGTAGCGAATAGGATGCATTTGTTCTAAGACATGTTTGAGTTCGCTATGATCAAGGTGGAAACGACGATTTCGACTGTCTGCTTTGGCAATATCAAGTAGTTCTCTTGTAGTGACTAATGTGCTTAGTTGCTGTCTTTTGCGGTAATCAGGTCCATCGATGTGGAGCATTTCGAAGCGTTCAGCAATGCTCTGAATCTCTCGCTTAAAATCATCAGCATTAAAGCGACCTTGTCCTTGGGCAGCGGGGGGCGTATTGGATGTTGTGATGACGTAGTTACCAAGTGAAAAGGCATGTGCAAGAAAAGTTTTGACAATCAAAGTATTGCCAGGGTCGTCAAGCTCGAATTCATCGATACATATGAGTTTGTATTGTCCGAGTTCCTGTTGTGCTGCTTCTTTGCCAAGTGCGCCTATGGTGTAGACCAGCTCTTGGAAAGACATGTAAGCTTTAGCTGAGTTGTTAAAAGCATTGTAGGCAGAGGCTAAAAGGTGTGTTTTGCCTACGCCAAAACCACCGTCTAGATAGAGACCTTGACCTTCTGGGCTTAGCTTTTTACGTCCAAACAAGCCTGTTCTTTTAGGTGCTTTGCCGATACTTTGCTGAGCCTCTTCAGTGAATGCTTGCACTCGGGCTCGAGCCACCTCCTGACTTGGGTCTTGAGGAATGTAGGCAGCAAAGTTGGTTTCCCCAAAACGAGGTGGGGGAGCAAAGTTGCTAAAGTTGTATTTGTCGGAAAGATTAAGATCGCTCGAGCTGTAAAGTTGCGACATCTCATTTAGGCTAACGGAAATCTATCAGTTTTGTGTCCTGTTAAAATAAGGACTTATGCGACAAGTACCGTTGGAACAAATTTTCAAGAATAATATAGACAATGATTCGTTTGGAAAACTATACCTTCACTCAATGCTCGGTCGTTTTGAATCGTGGGAGGAGATTTCTGTTGAACTTAAAGAGAAGATGATAGATAAAGTTGTTTGTCTAACGTCCTTGGAAGAAGTTATGCACTACTCTCCTGATTATGCGAACGCTATAGAAAACAAGCGCTTGCCTTTTGAAAAAATCACGATTGAAGTTCCTGATTTTGGTCTCCCAAATGATGAAGGACAGTTTGCTGAGAGAGTCAAAGAGATTGCATGGGATTTAAAAGCAAATGAATCTGTGTTGGTTCATTGTGCTGCTGGTATTGGTCGGACAGGGATGTTTGCTTGCTGCCTTTTGCAAGTTTTAGGTTTAGATGAGCATGAAGCCATAAGCCAAATTAAAGCTGCTGGCTCAGGTCCTGAAACAAAAGAACAACGTGACCTTGTCGCTCGCTTTACGAATATCTAGGTCACGTTTTTTATAGTGTGCTATAGAGTATTGCTTTATAGAAGTTTTTAGCTGAACGGTTTACCAGATTCCGTGTATCGACTTGTGTAATCCTTGACTTAATCATTTTGACTTGAACCAATACACACAAAATCAGAAACCTTCATCGGACTCAGAATCCGTTAGAGTCAGAATTTTTTATAGTCTGAAATCTACCGATATTTTGCGTTGTATTCAAGCACCGCTATTAACTTATCACTCCTTAGCCCTTGAACTCTGATTCAGGGGCTTTCTTTTTTGCTTGCAGTTTTAATCTATCTTTTCTGGCTTTTTCTCTTCGTTTACGAATTCTTCTTAAAATAGTACGGTCATAACCAAAAGGAACTCTATCACCAAACAAGTGCATCCATTGAGAAAGGTAATAACCAAGAGCAGCAATAAGTACAATCCTACCCCACCCCTGCAAGTTCGGAGTCGTGAAGTAAAACTGGCGACTACCAATAAAGATAGCTATAGGAAGTATCAGTAAAAAAATGATAAAGAATAAATAGAGCAACCGTGTCAGTGGTCCAAGAATCCACGTATGCGATATCCCTCTATGCCGAGAAAATATTCCGTAAGGCCACCAAAGATAACCCAATACTCCCCACCACCGTTTTGGACGCACCCATTTGGACTGCACATCCAAATCAGGTGTTATCAAAAATACACCAACTAGGTAAGCAACTGTAAAAATAGCAAGACTAGACCACGGAATATGGATAAGATTGTTAGCCTTCAATACAACATAGGTCGTACCCAAAGTTACAAGAGCCGACATATTGATAAATTCATGCATACGTCCACTAGCCACATGAAAGTATAACCTTAAAAATTAAGTGTTGTCTACAATATAGTTTGTGCTATATCAAACATATCAAGACCGTGAGCGTTCCGCATAACGCCGTTTAGCATCTCTTTCTTTTGGCATAGCTTTGTTACAAGGTGGTAAGGCATCGTGTGCATCTTGATATTCAGTTAAAAGTTTGGCTTCATCTGCTTGAGGTACACGGCTGTACTCGTGACGCCAGTAAACAATACTTTCTGCAACGCAACGATTTTTCTGTAGATGTTGACGAATACGGTTTGGCACATCTGTTTTGGACTGACCAATATAAATAATATGTTTATCTTCATCAGCCAGTTCGTAGACACCTGGCATAGCATCTCGTCCCTTTTTGGGTGGAAGATTTTCTAGTTTTCGCCAGCGTGCGCTTATGGGCATAGGTTCAAGTATATCAATTGAGGTGGCTCTTAGATAGAAAGAGAAAAGTGCTTATCAATCTTCAAATACCACTTAAGCTTGATAAGCACCGAGTTGTAACCGAATTTAGATGACTACGAAGTTTAGATGATTATGTCAAACTGTTCTAATCGCGCTCGTTTTTTAACAACGTCAAATAGCTCTTCAGCGTCTGCCACAATCTTAAAACGTTCAAAAGACTTACAAAGCGTCTGGCAATCACGCCTTAATAACATCCACGCACTAGGATTGTCTTTAATCTCCACAGCCTGCGGAAAGTCTATAGCTACCACTTCCCCTTTCCACCACAGCAAATTAAAAGTTGAATAATCACTATGCACTCTCCCTAGCTTGACCATCTCAACCATAATGTCTACACTCTGCCTAAAGGCACTTGCTGCATCATCAGCATTTAGACGTTCGTCAGACAATCGTAAAGCAGGGCTAACCTCATCTCCAATGTATTCCATCAAGATTACTCGACCTTCTTGAGCAATTGGTTTTGGTACAGGTAAACCAGCCTTGTAAAAACGGTTAAGCGTGGCAAATTCTTCACCAATCCACAGTGCTTGATGAGCATCAACACCAGTTCTTGACCGTTGGTCAATTGCCTTTTTAATGCGTGCATCACCAATAAACCTACGCTCTCTGTAAATCCTGTCATTTTTAAAGCCTCGCACCATCATATCTGCATAAATCTTCGCAGCTAACAAACCCGACGGTCCTTCAACCAAAAAGACAGTAGCCTCCTTACCTGTTTTTAACTGATTGATGATTTCAGTAATCAAACCTCGTTCATAAAACTGTTGCAAACCGTAATCATCAAAATTCTCGTAAATACTATCTTCATCAATTTGCAGCTCATGCACTTGGCGCATGGCTTTTAGTTTTTTGCGTCTTTTCCCTTTCGATAATCTTTCTTTGGTATCTTCATCAATACTGATATTCGGATCATAGTTGGTAATTCGCTTCAAGCTTGTCCTCCAGAACAAGATACGTAACCTCTGCATTTCAAAAACAGCAGTTGTTACATAAGGTAAAAAAGATTAACGAACAATCTCTTAAACCTTATCTAAAACTAAATTTTATATATGGGGGGTAACTCAGAAGCAAAACAAAAGCCACATCCTACCTTGAGTAGGATTTACAGCTATACGAACAAACTAAGAATTGTTACAGCTTAGTCACTCAATATGTATACCTATACTCTAGTAACAAAGATGGTTGTTTTTAGTAGCTTTGTTCTAGAGGGGCATTTTGCATAGCAAACTGAGTCATAGTTTTCTTTTCAATCATAGGACATGCCTCCTCACAAAAGTGGTATGAATTACAGTATGACGAATACAGACTGACTTGTCAAATAGAATTCTGAAATGGGCTACCTTGAAATTTTATACTAAAAAACACCCCTAAGCATTTTATGGAACTTAGCGGTGAATCTTAGAAGTGTTTAAGGTTTTCAATACTGCGGTTGCTAACTATTTGAAAGCAGCACGAGAAAAGACAACACTAAAAGGTTTACAGTAAACCATCACACCATCGTACTTTGATAAGTCGACACCTTCAGGAATCGTGTAGTTCTGGTTGCCATTTGTGCTTTTAAGGTCACCTAGCTCTACGGATGCACCAATCTCACTTTTGTTTTTACCAGCAACATTTTCAACCAATAAAACAACTAGACCAGGTCCAGGAGTACCCTGAAAGTTTTCGAAACGAACAGTTCGTTCAGTACCATTTTGTAAAATTTTCAGGTCTCCAGAGCCTTGATGACTTGCATCTACATCTTCAAACTGAGCTTCACGAATAACCATAGCTTCAGTATCAGCCATATCATCAACCATCATAGTTGAGGTTGTACTACATGCCGAAAGAAAAAATACAGAAATTAATAGTAGTGAGTAAATCAGACTCTTAGGGCTTATAGTTACGGTGTTTATAGTTACAGTGTTCATATCTATAATCTTCATATCTACAATGCTAGAGCATATGTATAAACAAATACATCACAAAAGTTTAACAACCAGAAAGTCGAATCACGCAACCCCTAGAATCACGCAACCCATGTCTGAGACCAATTGCCAATCTCATCCATAATTGGTTTTAAGGATTGTCCTTTAGTTGTGAGTTTGTATTCAACACGAACTGGCGTTTCTGGATAAACCTCACGGGTGATGATGCCTGCTACTTCTAATTCTTTAAGCCGTTCAGAAAGCATCCGATCACTTAGTTCAGGAATGCCACTACGGATATCATGAAAGCGAGTACCTGATGATTGCGTTGCTTCATTTTGCAACAACACAGTGATGATTAAACCTGTCCATCGTTTACCAATAAGCTCAACAGCGTAGTGGAATCGTGGGCACAAACCGATATTTGTACCATTTGTTTCATCAGTTTGATTTGAATCTGTGGGCTCGCTCATAGTTTCCAATCTTCACTATTTAGCATAATCAGAGTGCCCAATTTCATAAAATAATCTAAGCTACTAACTTTTTGTAAGTACATATACATTCTTTAGCAACTGATGTTTGGTAATTTATATTCCGCAAGTAAAGGTTGTGGTTCATTCCTTTTACCAGTTTATATAGTTTCTAACTTTAGCAGTTCCACGATTCACTGCTGTTGCAGTAAATCAGCGAGCTTCATAACGAGTAAGAACTAACTCACTTAGTGTGTAAAGTTGTTACATGGAAATGCTACTTAGAAACACTACTTATATAGTTTGCTTCACAAAACCCTTTTGGTTATGTCAACTATTAGACAGTAGGAACAAGACTTTTACTTCATAGTTACTAAAGTTGTATTCGTTGCAAGTCTCTTGGGGCCAGTGTTTTAGAGCAAGTGTTTTAGAGCAAGTGTCTCAAGACAAAAATTAGAACTTGCAAATGAGAGGATTATAGATATGAAAAAAGTAGTTATGTTATTAGTTGCAGCACTTGCCTTTGGTACTTTTGGTCATGCTCAAACATTCAACAGTGATTCAGCACATACTTTTGCAGTATTCAGAATTTTACACGCAGGCGTTGGCTATACATATGGAACATTTGACGAGCTTTCAGGTGTACTTACCTATGACGGAGAAGACGTTAGCAATAGCAGCCTAAGCTTTGAAATCATTGTAGATAGTGTTGATACAAACAATGAGCGTCGTGATGGTCACTTAACAAGCCCTGACTTCTTTGATTCTGCACAGTTCCCAACAATTGACTTTAGTAGCACAAGTGTATCTGCTGGTGCTGATGAAGGTACATTTGTGGTTACTGGTGACCTAAGCATTCACGGCGTCACTAACGAAGTTACTGTAGATGTTATTCAAACAGGCGAAGGCACAAACAGAGATGGCAAAATGCTACTCGGCTACCACACAACTTTTGATATCAACCGTACTGACTACGGTATGAGCAACTTACTCCAAGCAGCAGGTGAGACCGTTACCATCATGCTAAGCTTTGAAGGTATCGAGCAATAAACATTACAAATAGTTAAATCAAAGCGAGGGTTTATTTTAAATACCCTCGCTTTTTCATTCTTAAATATTTTTCTAAATACATTTTATTTTTATATATAATTCTTATTTTCTCAATTCTTTATTCGACCTAATTTCTAAAGGAGTGTTTGTATCATGGATATAACAACTGTTGTGCTTAAAGGCGTTTTGCTACCTGCTGTTGTCAGTGGTGTTCTCTTTTTAGTATTACGACCTTTCTTCAACTCTTTAGCAGCGGCTATCGCACTTGCTGCAGGTTTCATTGCTGGATTTTTAGGTGTTCAATCCTACACCTATCCACCTGTTAGCTTTACCCAATGGCTTCCACACTTGGCGACAGGTGCTTTATTACTTGCATTACTAGAACTGCTTTGGGCAAACAAAGCTAACTTAAGCCCCTTAAAGTGGATAGTACGGCTGGGACTATTTTGCCTATTCCTTTGGCGACTTTTCCTCAATCGTTTAACGCACCCATCTGAGCGAGTCCGTTGGGCAACCGACGAAGCCTTTATAAATTTTCTAGTGCCTATTTTGGTTATTTTCGCTTTTTGGTTTATTCTTGACCTAATCCTAAAACGTGAAGAAGGTCTAGCACTAGAAAACAATATTTCTCGCAAACACGCCATCATTCCAACAACACTTGTTTTAATTACAACTTTTAGTGCTATCTCTATAGTATTGTCTGCTAGTGGCATAGTCGCACAACTTTTGGGCGTGTTCACTGCTGCTCTAGGCGCAGTCATGGTCTTAGCTTGGTTTAACCCTGTTTACAGACTAACTACGGCTAGTTCACCAGTTATTGCTATAGTCGTTGGTTCAATGGTTTGGCTTGGTGGCTACTTTTTTGCTTCGCTACCTTGGTACAGTGGTGTACTGCTACTCGTTGTTGCACCTGCAACATTGCTCATACCATTAGCAAAAGATATGAAACTTGTTCCACAAGCAATCACCAGATTAGTGATTGCACTTGTACCTTTAGGTGCTGCTACTGCATTAGCTTACTTTGCTTCACTATCTCGTTATTCATAAAGCTCATTTACAAGAACAGGTAAAGTCAATATATTTCAGGACATGATAATTCAACATCATGTCCTTTAAATTTTGTCAAAGGACAAGCTAGTATTATTACTACAATGAACTATCGTTTACCAAAAAGAGTGCATCAAAGAGCCTCAAAGCGTGGTGAGGTTGGTAAAAGCTGGATTGCCAATTTAGATAGCATAGTCACTGAACTGGCTGAACAATGGCAGCTAAACCTTCTAGACTTTTCAAACCGTGGAGAAGTACTTGAAGGTGGTTCAGAAAGTTTGGTTCTAAAAACTACGACTTCGGATAGTACTAAAGTAATCTTAAAAATTGGCTTGCCAAGTGACTGCGATTGTGCCAATGAAGCAAATGTTTATAGACTCGCAGATGGTTATGGCTATCCAAAACTCTTTAAACACAGTGATGAACATAATGCTATTTTGATTGAAGAACTTGGTAAACCTTTGGCAGAGTCTCAGCTAAGTTACAAAGAACAGATAAGCCTTGTTTGTACAACTTTGAAAGAAGCATGGATTTCTCTTGATAACTCAAATGGGTTAACGACTGGCGAGGAAAAAGCTATTTCACTGTCCAAATTTATCGAAAGTAGTTGGCAAGCGTTTCAAGCGTTTTGTTCTGACTCTACTTTGTCTTTAGCAATGGATTATGCAGAAGAACGAAAAGCTGCTTACAATCCAAACAAGTGTGTTTTGGTTCATGGAGATGCTCACCCATT
Organism: uncultured Deinococcales bacterium; assembly: GCA_937934635.1. Next base: position 499 of record CALGZD010000411.1, on the reverse strand, counting down.
TAATACCTTAAAGGCTGAAGCACATACCCAAAGCTACAAATTTGTAGACCCAGATGGTCTATTTGCAGAAGCTGAATTTGATTTGGCGATTCCTATGCGAGAAGGGAATGCTGAACTTTTAGCAAGAGATACTTTGAAGCTAGCACAAAAACGTTGTGAACTTTTAGCGTCATTAACTGATACTAACCCTGAAGCTATCTGGCAGTGGGGGTTTATGGAACGGGTATCTACAGGACTGTTGCTTATGCAATTAGGCTTTGATGATGAGGGGCAAGAAACATTAGAGGTAGCAAATCGGTTAAGTTCTGCGTTATAGCTAACTTCTTGCAGCTTAAAGCAGAAACTTTAAGACATTTCCCCATGCTAAATGAGCGTAAAGATTAACAAGCACCCAAGCAACCATTAAACTAGCATTAATTACATATTCAGCTAGGTAACAAACTCATTCTCTACAATCAACCCATAGTAATCACCATCCGTTTTACGTGACTTGCTAGCT
>CALGZD010000410.1 GCA_937934635.1 uncultured Deinococcales bacterium | reverse complement strand
GCCTGAATAGCGGTTAGTACATACATATGCCACAGCACAATATTATCTGTGACCGTCAAAAGAGCAAGCACAAGGGCTGTGAGTGCCATGATGCTCTGGGTAACATACAAAATCGTCTTTCGGTTTAAAGCATCAGCAAGTGACCCACCAATAAGCGAGAAAACAACAATCGGAACAATCCGAGCTAGTCCAACTGCCCCAAGTGCTATCGGTGCTTCAGTCAACGAGCGAATATGCCAAAACAATGCCCACGTCTGCATATCACTACCAGCAGCCGAAATAAGCTGTCCGAGCCAAAGCAATCTAAATTTTCGGTAGTGTAGTGATGACGGAACTTTTAAGCGCAAGGTTTCTCAAATCTTTCAAAAGTATATGTACTAATTATTTTGTACAGCATATGCCAATTCCGTTGGGCAATGTTTGTTGGCTTTAGTCAAACAATCTTTGAGTTAACAGCAACAAATTATTAACTTAAAACTCAATATCAACTCATAGAGGGGTATTTTTATCTCATAAACAAAACTTTTACTCAAATTTTTCTAATCTATTGTGTAAAATAACCCATACACCTGCCGTAAAACTTTGATAAATTATGTGCCGAAACAAAGAATGTTAGCAAGTATTCCTTATTACAGAGGGGTTGTCGGCACCTGTATTTTATGGTTTATGTATAAGGTTTCCGTATTTTGTATACGAGGTGTACTTGAAAACTAAACTCTTAAAGATCGACCAATAGTTTTACTTGGGAGGTATGACTATGAAAAAAACAAGTATGAAATTAGTACAGATTCTTGTAGTATCAGTGTGTATGTGCCTAGCTTTCTCAATTGCTCAGGAGCAAACTGCACAGCAACAAACTGCACAGCAACAAACAACTGAAGCGCAAGAAGATACATTTTCACTCAAAGCCTGTGATGAACAAGCTCAAATTCTTTCGCAAAGTTTTGAAGACGACAAATTTGAGTTAGAGTTTACCAGCACAGAAAAAGTACCTAAGTGTTTTGCTGATATTGATGATCAGTTGGAAGAAAAAGGCTGGCAACGTGTTAAAGGTAATAACAATGTCTATAAAAGCGACTTCTATCGGATAGGGTATGTGAATGCGTCAGCAGAAGAAGCGACACTGATTTTAAGACAAAAAGACAATGCCTTTGCAGTCATGTTTGAATTTTAAATAGTCTGAAAATTTCATTTTCCAAAACAAATCTGTTCTCGCATATAAACGGAGAGCAGATTTTTTTGTTCCCTCGCATCGTATAAAATCGTGTAAACTTAAAGCATGATAAATGCTCATAGCTTTAACTTAGGCACGTTCAAATGTGCCAGCTTATCCGATGGTGCTAGCCGAATGATGCCGCTTAAAGAGGTTTTCCCTCACATTGACGAAGTCCAACTACTAAAAGCAAAAGAAGATTTTAATCTCACTGCTGACGAAGTCGAGGTTGGCTACAACGTTTTATTTATAGATACAGGAACGGAAAAAATCCTAATTGATGCTGGTCTTCAGGGTGGTCAGCTCGTTCAGAGCCTTGCCAAGCTAAACATTGAAGCTTCAGAAATCGATACTATTTTAGTCACACATGGCGATAGCGACCATGTTGGTGGTTTAGAAAACTTCCCAAATGCACGTTACATCATTCCTAAATCATCTTGGCAGCAATGGACAACATCTGACAGTCGTCAAGCATTAATTGATCAATTCATACCTCTGTTTCGTGGAATGCGTAGCGAAGAACAGCTTGAAGCTATGGCGCAAGCTAGAGAACACTATGGTGCAGAGGTGCTATCCAAACTAAAAGACCGAATTGAATTAGTAGATACAGGTACCGAGCTTGTAAAAGGCATTCAATTTATTGACGCTCCAGGGCACCGCAGTGACCACGTGGCTGTACAAATCACTTCTGATGGTCACACTCTCCTTCACATTGTTGATAGCATTCGACATCCTTTTCAAATTAAACATCCGTGGGCTTCGTTTATAGATTCTTTCCCAGAACAAATCGTCGAAACAAATAAAACCCTAGTTGAAACGATTCTTGCCAACGATGCTCAACTCTTTGGAGCACATTTCCCTTTCCCTGCACTTGCCAAACTAAACCAGAAGGCAAAACTGAATAAAGAGCAAGATGGCATCTCGTGGGAGTGGTTAACATAGCTAGTAAGCTCACTGAGGAGAAAAAAAATATTTTGTTCATCATGTGTGACCAGTTACGTTATGACTATTTGTCTTGCTCTGGTCATCCGCATCTGCACACGCCAAACATAGACCGCTTAGCTGAGATGGGCGTTCGCTTTGATCATGCCTATGTACAAGCACCCCAATGCGGACCTTCTAGGGCTTGTATCTACACAGGGCGTTACATGACATCACACGGTTCAAATTGGAACCGAATTCCGCTACCACCTCATGAAAAAACTATTGGTGACTACCTACAAGCACTCGGTTACCGCACAGCAGTGGTTGGCAAAACCCATATGAGACCTGATCTTGAGAGCTATGCAAAGCTCGGCTTAGATACAAGTGACCCGAGTGCTATAAACCCTAATCTAAAGCTTGCAATGCATGCAGGATTCGAGCCCTATGAACTTGATGACGGTCTTAACCCTGATCCAATCGTTACAGAAGATTTAGGCTATAACGTCCATCTAAAACATAAAGGTTACAGCTCGAATAATCCTTGGCAAGACAATGCCAACAATGTTGTCGATGAAGATGGCGCAATTAAAAACGGTTGGCTAATTGAAAACAATCATTTAAAAGCAAATGTCAAAGAGGAAGATTCTGAAACAGCTTATATGACCGATAGGGCTATTGCCTTTATGGCTGAAGCAAGTCAAGAAGACTCTCCATGGTGCTTACACTTAAGCTATATAAAACCACACTGGCCTTATGTAGCTCCTGAACCGTACCACGATATGTATAGCACTGAAGATATGATTCCTGTACAGCGAGATGAGTCTGAAAAAGAGAATGCTCATCCAGTCTTTGCTCACTTTATGAATCGGGAAGATAGTCAAACAATGGCTCGAGCCCAAACGAGAGAAAAAGCTATACCCGCTTACATGGGACTCATCAAACAAATCGACGACCATATGGGTAGGTTACTAGATTATCTGGAAAGTACTGGCTTACTAGAAAACACAATGATTGTATTCACGAGTGACCACGGTGATTATCTTGGAGATCACTACCTGATTGAAAAACTTTTATTTCATGATCCCTCAATTCGAATCCCTCTTATCATTTACGATCCGTCAGAAGAAGCAAACAACACTAGAGCATCTGTATCTAGTCAACTTATCGAATCTATTGATTTGCTACCGACCTTTTTAGACTTCATCGGAGATGACTTGCAGGCACATAGCCATAGGCTAGAAGGTAAATCGCTCTTGCCATTATTACATACTAAACAAACCGAACATGTAGAACCATGGCGAGACTATGTCGTTACAGAATGTGACTTTCATACACCAGAATTAGTCGAAGAATACAACCTACCTGACCATGAGTGTTGTGGTTATATGATTTTTGACGGACACTATAAGTATGTTCTTTTTGACCACTTTAGACCCCAGCTTTTCGACCTAAAAAACGACCCGACCGAAATCAAAGACTTAGGTGAATCTGAAGAGCACAGTGAGATCCGTCAAACCTTACACGAAAAGCTCTTTACTTGGCTACGCAGACGCAAGACCAGAACAACTGTAAATAACGAATGGTATTACACAAAAAAAGGCTCTGAATTTGAACGCAATCTTGGTCTATTCATTGGCTACTATGATGAAAATGACCTAAAAAATAGAATGTGATTTTTTTAGGTCTAAAGTGGATATTTTCAAAAATTACTCATGAGAAACACAAATTAGGCTTTAAGCGTTTTTACACTTTGAATACAAAAATAGCTATATGGCTGAAATAGCTATTACGCACTTCAATATATGAGTATGACCTAAATAACTTGCAAATAACGCTCTAAACACGAAACCTGTTGCATAGTGCACAGTGATAACTATATTTTAGTGCAGCAATGTCATTCGTAAAAATTTGTATGAATGACTCGGACTGCATTTAGGGAGTCACACATTATGCATATTCATCTCAAAGGAGCTAGCAAGATACTCCTTTATGGTCTTTTACTCTTAGTTTTCATCACTGCATGTCAACAAACGTCTACGCCATCAGAACAAACCTCAAACAAAATTCAAATCAATGATAACGTTGCAATATCAATCCGTGATATCTCACCAGATGTCTTGGCTGATACACAAAGATTTCGACCAGATAATCCTATTATCAAAGCTGCCTTAGGTCTAAATTTATTAGCTAATCCAAGCTTTGAAAATGGTGCTAATGCATGGGTCGCTTGCAACAGTAACTCAGTTATAAGCTCGAGCACTGACGCTATCTCTGAGGACGGCTTTTCTTTATCAGTTGAAACTGGTTGTATGTACCAAGATGTTATTGTCCGCCCAGGTAATGTCTATACTTTAAGCTGCCAAGCAAAGCTCCTTGAAACAACAGGTTGGTCAGGCATGGGCTTTGGTTTTATGGATAGTAACTTTGCAGCAATTACACAAGGACCAGAAAACCAAATAACAACTACAGAGTGGCTAGAGTATAGCTCGAGCTTTACCGCACCTGAAGAAAGCGCGTATGTATCAGTCTGGTTCTACACAGATAGTTCAGTACTGATAGATGACTGTTCATTTAGCACTTCAACAACTGCTGCACCTGACCCTGACCCAGAAACCCTCATCCAGAATGGTAGTTTTGATGGGCAAAACAATTGGTATAACTGTGGTAATGCAGCAGCCTACTCTATTGCAGCAGGACAACTCAATATGAATGGCACTGCTTGTATTTTTCAAACAGTTGAAGCAACACCTGGTGCCGACTACAGATTACGCTGTGATAGCAGAGCCGATACTAATATCTACTCTTCCATAACACTTTCAATGTTAAGTAGTACTTGGGCACCTCTTACAAGCAAATCTAAAACAATTAACTCAAATACCATAGCGCCAATTGAGATAGCGCAAAAAGCACCAGATGCAGCCAAACATGTTGCCATAACCTTCTATGGTGAAGGTACCACAACACACAAAGGTTGTTTTTTAACTATAAATACCGTGGCAGATCCAGTATCTCCACCAGATGGTAGTCTCTTCCCCTATCCAAACACTCACCCAAGCGATAACGAAGCTGCCTTAGCTAATAACAATCTTTTAGTTAATCCAACCTTTGCTAATCAAACAGGCTGGACAAATTGTGCTGCTAACAGCGCAATCATCAGTGGTGGAAATCTTGATATTAAACCAGGGGTATGTTTTTTCCAACAAATCAATGCTGAGGTTGGAAAAACCTATTCACTAAGCTGTAGAGGTAGTATGGATTTACCACTGTACAGTGTCATTACCTTAAATATGCTTGATATAAACTATCAAAGTCTGGAAACAAAAGTTCAGCCAATTAATACACAAAATCGTCAATGGCGTGTTAGCTCAGAAGCACCAGAAAATGCAACATACGTCACTGTTGGTTTCTACACAGAAACTGCAGCAAACTATAACTATTGCTATCTAAGCACAGAAACACCGCCAGCACCTATAGCAGAAGAAATTTTCGCACCTGTTAAAGCAATGGAGCTTTTAGTACCCATCTATATTGACCCAGCTCAGGACTTAACACCTTGGAATCAAGTCATTGCAACAGCACAAACAGTACCAACAACCGTTGTGGTTAACCCTGTAATCGGCGATATTGAAGGCTGTCAAGAAGTTGAATTTACAGCCATGCTTGGCAACCTACAACGTAACAAGGTTGACACTATTGGCTATATTCCGACTGGTTACACTGCAACACCACCAAGTGTCGTCAAAGAAAGAATTGACAGGTTCAAAGACTGTCTTGGTATTGATGGTGTATTTTTCGATGAAATTAAAGTTTCAAACCAAGCAGAAGCTGAATACTATGAAGATATCTGTGATTATGCGAAAAAAGCGTATGGCGATGGGAAATTCGTAGTCAATGCAGGTACAAACATCCAGATTCCGATCACAAACGAGTTTTGCAACATTGCCCTCATTTATGAATTTTATGGCAAAGATTGGAAAGATTTTTCAGTATTTGGCTATCAAGGTGCTGAAACAGATGCCACTACATCCATCATGATTCATACCAGCAATGGTATCGATGAGATGAAAAAGAATGTAGATCTTGCCTACTCTAGAAAGATTGACTATGTCTTCGTTACTGACGATACCGTTCCTAATCCGTGGACAACAATGGGTAGTTACTGGACAGAATTTGTGGATTACGTGGCACAAAAGAATGCTCCATTTAACTAGAATTAGATAACAAGAACTAGACAACACGTAACTAGGCAGTAACGAACTAACTAGTTCAGCAAAACGACCAAAAACCGCTAAGTCAAGATACTTAGCGGTTTTTTTTATGTTCTCACTCTTTCTCATGCCAAACTATTGACAAACACCTGTCACAACATCTAAAATCTTCCAACTACCAAGAATGGAATGCTTCCACATTATGGAAGTTAAAATATCAAAGTTAAGATATCAGAGTTAAGATATCGAAGTTAAGATATCGCAGTTAAAAACATGAAAGTCATCAAACATCATGACGATTGACACATGTTAAGTTGAGCTAAATGAACCTAACAAGTTTTCATGCAGATACAGAAAAAAACGCTAGCACAATTCAATCTGTTGAACGTGCTTTTAAAGTGTTGCGTTGTATTGCTAAACACCCAAAAGGCATTTCTCTAACAGCTATTACAAAGGAAGTTGCGCTTGCACGCACTACAACACTACGACTCCTCACAACACTTGAATCAGAAGGGGCAGTTGAACGGCTCGAGCACAACAAACATTACTGCATAGGCGAAGCAATCACCCAACTCACCGCTATGATGCCCTACAGCAATCAACTCGCTGCAATAGCCCATCCACACCTACAACAGCTCAATGCAACAACTGGCGAAACCATCAACCTTTGCGTTGCAGACGGTCACGAAGCACTCTATCTAGATCAAGTAAGCAGCAACTACCATATCCAACTCCAAGATTGGACAGGTCTGCGCTGTCCGATGCATATTGTCTCAGGCGGTAAAGTCCTCCTAGCATTTGCAAACGATCAAAAAATAGAGCGCTACCTCAAACAACCTTTAGCCAAATACACAGACAAGTCTGTTGTAAACCCACAAAGGCTGCGAGAACAATTACTAGTGATTAAGTCTCAAGGCTATGCCATCACGGAAGACGAGTTCGAACCTGAAATGGTTGCACTTTCTGCTCCAATATTCGACAGTCTAGGCAAAGTTTCTGCTGCTATAGCTATGGGCGGACCTAGCTACAGACTCGACTTAACAAATAAAAAGCTCAAAAAGAATCTAATACAACAGCTTCTAGATACGTCCAAAAACATTTCAGATAATTTAAGCATACCTACAGGAGGTTAAGCATGAATACAGTTTCCTTTTCGCACATGGCAGACGGCACCAAAGAAGATTACGAACTACTCGACAAACTAGAAGAAAAATATAACGAGACTTTAGCAGACAGACTTCTTCAAGCGCTTGATGGATTAAAAGAAACTTTGAGTGGCTATAAAGTCTCTCGCTATGAACATTCTTTACAATCTGCCACGCACGCTTACAACCGAGGCGAAGACGAAGAGATGATTGTTGCTGCTCTACTACACGACATTGGTGATGTTCTTGCACCATACACGCACGGTGAAATGGTTGCTGCAATATTTAGACCCTTTATGAGCGAAAAGACTTGTTGGATTGTCAAATACCACGGTTTGTTCCAACGCTACTACTATGCCCATCACAAAGGTGAAGACCGTAATGCTCGAGATGAATACAAAGATCACCCTTGGTATCAAGATTGTATTGATTTCTGTCACTACTACGACCAAAATTGTTTTGACCCAGATTTTGAATCAAAACCGATTGAGTTTTTTGTACCTATGGTTGAACGAATCTTTAGCCGTGAACCTCAATTTGAAGAGTAATAAACCTAAAACACTTTCACATTTTCTCTTTCACCATCGCTGACTAAAGCTAAGAAGTACTATGCAAACTCCAATAACCAACCCCCCAATAAATAACACCTTTCCTAAAGCCTCAAACTTAGTCAGAACAGGTTGGATTTTTGCTATAGTCACAACCTTTGTTTATAGTTTTCAACCTATTGTCCTCAAGCTCACGCTAAATGAAGGTGTGGGAGCAGCAGACTTACTCTTCATCAGATTGTTAATCGCTAGTGTGATTTTTCTAGTAATGTCCTTTGTCCGTGGTCTCATTCCTGAACGACTACCTAACAAAGCTATCTTTTGGTGTGCGCTATGCGGACTTAGTTTTGTTTTAGGTATGTATGGCTATACAACTGCACTGAATTATAGTTCTGCCTCAATTGCTAGTATGATTTTTTCAGTCTTCCCTATTGTGACCTTGATCATTCTGACCTTTATGGGTGAGACGTTTACAATCCGTAAAGCTATTCGAATTGTATTTGGCTTGTTCGGTGTATACCTAATTATTGGACCTGGTGGTTCTGTACACATAAATGGTGTTTTATTTGCACTTGCAGCTTGTTGTATCTACGCCTGCTACTTAGTAATTATGCAACGCTCTTTAAGTCAATACAAAGGTAGAACAATCATGCTCTACATAACTGGCTTTACAGCACTATTTTTTGGTCTTTTAAACCTTAGCGATGGTGTAGCACTTCATACCTTTACCCCAACAGCTTGGTGGCTAATTTTGTACCAAGCATCAATCGGCACCTACGTTGCTCAACTCCTACTCTTTGAAGCTGTTAAGCATATTGGCAGTGGGCAGTTTTCTTTACTATTTCCACTAGAACTTTTCTTAACAATAGTTTGGTCCGTCCTACTTTTATCTGAGCATCTCAGTACTACTCAGACCATTGGAGGTGCATTCATAATCCTGAGCCTTTTACTAGCTTTTAACAATCCCAAGTTTATTCGTCGTCGTATATTTCGTCCTAGAATCTAAGTTAATTTATGCTTTAACACTTCATTTGATTGGAGGGCATTATGCCAAAACTTACGGAAGAACAACTCGCATTTTTCAACACTAATGGTTATCTTATTGTAGAAAATGTTCTAAGTGACAATGATATTCAAAACATTAGAGCAGAATATGAATCGATTCTTGACCGTGAAGTACCCAAGCTAATCGAAACAGGACAACTTACACAAAGCTATAGTAATTTAGGATTTGAAGAACGCTACACAAAAATCCTGCAAGAGCTTGATGATATGTATGCGATCTATCAACACTTAGATATCTCCTTACCTTTGCTACATAAAATGGAAGCAGACGCTAGTCTAAATGCAGGTCCAGCCGTATTTGAACACTTGCTCTCTAATCCAAATATATTAGATATAGCAGAATCAATTGTCGGTCCAGAACTCTATAGTAATCCAGTACAGCACACTAGAATCAAACCACCACAAAATGTCCTTGTGAACAAAGCGCTTGATTCTAATGTTGCAAAAACAGGCTGGCATCAAGACGAAGCAGTTCTTTCTGATGAAGCTGTAGACATCAATATACTGACTGTATGGGTTGCCATCACAGATGCAACCGAAGAAAATGGTTGCATGGTTTGCGTGCCTGGCAGTCACAAGCAAGATGTAAGTATGCACTGCCCAGGTAATACCTTCAGCTCAGCAGAAATATTTATTCCAGATGAACTGATTGACCAAAGCACAGTCACCCCTATGCCAGTAAAAAAAGGTGGTGTGGTTTTACTACATCAATTAACTGAACATGCTTCCCTAGAAAATAGATCTGAACAAATCCGCTGGAGTTTTGATTTACGTTACAATGTTATCGGACAAAATTCTGGTCGTGAGATATTTCCAGGATTTGTGGCACGAAGCAAAGCACATCCTGAAGAGGTACTGCGAGATGCACAAGTCTGGGCTGAAGAATGGTTCTCTACGCGAGACCAGCTTGCAGCAAAGGGAGATATTGCTTTTAATGAGCGTTGGAAAAAATTCAATCGACACTCACTATGTGCATAACCTGTATATTAAGTGAGCAGGAACAATCTAACTATGACAACTTTAACCGATAAAGATACTTCCAAAGAACAACAAGCACGTATTGATTTAGCTGCTGCCTTTCGTTGGGCAGCACGCTACAACTTTCATGAGTCTATTGCTAACCATTTTAGCTACGCTACTTCTGAAGATGGCAAACAGTTCTTATTACAACCGCAAG